>JBAVUV010000542.1:0-1921 GCA_049696955.1 Candidatus Sulfotelmatobacter sp.
CTTTTCGGCATCGATCACGCTGACGTTGTTCGATCCGGAGTTCACCACATAGATTTCATTCTTTTTGCTGTTGGCCGCAATCCCGGTCGGTGAGACACCCACAGGAATGGTTTTCGCCAATTGAAAAGTCCGCAGATCAATCACCGTAACGGTGTTGCTTTTGCCATTGCTGACGTACGCATACTCGCGATATGCGGGCCCGTAATCGGGGAGGGGTTGCTCACGGAAATACCACCATCCGGCCGCACCCAGCAGCGGAATCAAAACAGCGATGAAGAGGAGTTTTCGCAAGGTTAAGGCTGCTTCCCGGAAAAATGGAAGCAATAAGACTACCAGAGCATAGGTTTCGAACGCCGCTCTAGCGTGCCGTCAGTTCCGGCCGTTCTTCCGCAGACTGCAACGATCGTTCCTGCAATTCGCGAGTGACCGCAGCCAGATTCTCGTTCGAAACTCGAATGTCTCCATCGAATACCGCGAGCAACTTTCCGGATCCCGTTCCCTGAAACTTAGCCCGCCGGAGCGTCGCATAACTCCGCGCGCCCGCCGGCAGTGCGGCCTTGAAGTCGGCACCTTGCTGCAGGGCAGACAGAACCGATTCCGAAATTCTGTCACGCAATGCGTTACCCAGGCCGTCCGAATGCAGCAAATCGCCGACCAGTCCTTCGGCATCAATACGGTCTATTTTTGCTGACAAACGTAAACTGCCATCTTCAGCAACGGCCGGAGTCAGCTTCACTTCGATGGTTCCACTACCCTCGACGATTTCGTTCATGCTCTCTCTGCCAAACATTGTGGCGCAGCTCCAGCGCTCGTAATGTAATTGCACAACCACCAAGCCGGCGGGTTCCTGTGGGGTAAGAGCCGCAGTCTGCATTGCAATTCGCTCTCCGCATCGATCTGACGTATCGAGTTTCGCGTGCAGCACATCCGTGATCGTTTGCTGAAGGTCAGACAGATCAGCGGTCAGCTCCATGGCGAACATGTTTTGGCCGGCATCGTCAACTGCTTTGGCAATCGTTCCGGAGGTCGTGATCGCGACCGCCTGATTGTCAAAGTTGACCGTTTTCTTCACCGTGGGGATGTTGAATGCAACCGCTGAGCTATTGCTGGAAGTCACAATACTCATTTCGTCGCCCAGATCGGTTTGTTCGTGCTGGAAGCCCGTAAGCGCTCCCTCCACACTTCGCGCCGCATTCGCCATTTGTGTACTGGCCGCATTCGCTTCCACTTGCTGATCCAGCGTCTTGGCTTGTTGCGCCAGTTCGGAATCCGCTTTCCCCAATCTCTTAGTAATTTCCTTCAGCCCGGATTTCTGCGGCTCGGAAAAGCCTTCGATAAATTTCTTGTCTAATGTCCGCGCCGTTTCGATCGCGTCCGCGAGACTCTTATCGCGCTTGGCAATTTCCGATGCATTATTTTCCTTGCTCAGGAGTGTGACGAAGTCCTGCAGTTGCGCGCTAGCGGCCGCGGTGCTTTTCACCATCAGTTCGTATGCGGCTCTTTGTTCCGCGCTGGCCTGCACTGCCATGATTTCGTGAAAGTCATGTAAGTCGTCCTTGTTTTCGATTCCGCTCGCTCGGTTGCCAGAGCTCAATCCGCCTCCCCCAGCTGCAGGACCGCCAATATGGCCTCCCCCGCCGCCGTGCTGGGCGAATGACGTGCACGAATACACAAGTAACGCCGTGCCTAAAACGACGGTCTTCAATCCTGAACCAGAACCAACTCTGCGAAACATAAGCCAGTCTCTCATCAAGTCGCGTATTTCCCTAATGTTGTCATCTTGAGCGAAGTGGATGCGTTGCCAAACGGCCGCCACCCAGTGCTTCAAAAGATAGTCGAGGTTCTTCCAACCTTTAGTTTGGCGCAGCGCCGAAAAAAACGCCACTAGGTTTACAGTTCTTTGCACGGGATAGCGAGAGTC
>JBAVUV010000543.1:0-3872 GCA_049696955.1 Candidatus Sulfotelmatobacter sp.
GCATCCGTTACGCGCTTTGCTGAGGCTAACGGCACTTTAAATTCGCGGTTGCACAACGTGCAGATGGCGACGGCAGGAGTGGTCCCGAGCCACTTCAGTACTCGAAGATTACGTTTCGGCATGCCACCGTTTATCTAGCGCATGGTTTGTTCAATTTCAGAAATCCAGTCGGGACGCTTCAACACTTCGCGAGGCTTCGGACCGTCGGCCGCGCCCACGATGCCATCCTGCTCCATGAGATCGATCAGGTGCGCCGCGCGCCCATAGCCGACGCGGAGCCGCCGCTGCAGCAGGGAAGTGGACGCCTTGCCGAATTCCACGACCAGCTTTACGGCGTCCTGATAGAGAGGGTCATCTTCGCCGCCGCCTGATCCTTCAACATTGTCTGCGCCGCTGGCAGCTTCACGTTCGTCCTTGGGCGCTTCCAGGAATTGCTGCTGATATTCCGCCGAGCCTTGCGCCTTCCAGAATTCGACCACTGCCGCAATTTCTTTTTCGGTAACCAGGGGCGCGTGCAGTCGATGCACCCGCGCGGACCCCGAAGGCAAGTAGAGCATGTCGCCTTTGCCCAGAAGCGCTTCTGCACCATTGGCATCAAGAATAGTTCGTGAATCCACTTTCGTGGCCACACGGAACGAAATTCGCGCCGGGAAATTTGCTTTGATCAATCCGGTAATTACATCGACCGATGGGCGCTGCGTCGCGAGGACTAAATGAATGCCAACCGCGCGCGCCATTTGCGCCAGTCGCGTGATCGATTCCTCAACGTTGCTGGAATCCAGCATCATGAGGTCGGCCAATTCGTCGATGATGATTACGATATAGGGAATCGGCTTGTCGTCGGAATCTTCTTCGAACAAACTTGGCGTGCCGTTATCGAACAGCCGGTTGTATTGATCGATATTCCGCACACCTTTGGCTGCCAGCAGTTTCAACCGCCGTTCCATCTCGCGCACCGCGTTACGTAGAGCGTTCGCGGCGAGTTTCGGTTCGGTAATGATGGGCGTATAGAGATGCGGAACACCTTCATAGTTGCCCAGTTCCAGGCGCTTCGGATCGACCAGGATTAGCCGAACCTGATCCGGTGTGGCCTTGTACAGAATCGACATGATGAAAGCGTTGATGGCCACGCTTTTACCGGCGCCAGTGGAACCGGCAATCAGCAAGTGCGGCATTCCGGCAAGGTCGGCGACTACGATGCGCCCGTTGATGTCTTTGCCCAAGGCCATCGTCAGTTTTGACTTCTGGCCCATGAATTCCTGGGACTCGATATTCTCGCGCAGCCAGATAATTTCGCGTTCGCGGTTCGGAACCTGAATGCCCACCGTAGATTTTCCGGCCATGCGCTCGATCAGAATGCTCTCAGCTTTCAATGCAAGGCAGAGATCATCGGTAAGGTTAGTGATGCGGCTGTATTTGATCCCGGCGTCAGGCTTGAACTCGAATGTGGTGACTACGGGGCCGGGATTAATCTGCGTGATCTGTCCGTGGACTTCGAATTCGGCGTACTTTTCGGTGAGCACCTGCGCCAGGAGTTTTAGTTCGTCGGCATCCACCGCCTGCTGCTCATCCGGACGCTGCAGCAAACTGCTCGAGGGCAACTTGTACCCGCCCGCGATCTTCGGCATCGTCGTCTTGGCCTTATGATCGCTATCGGCGCGCTGTGTGACTTCAGGATCGATTGCGGCTTCGGCAGCGGCTAAATCAGAGAGAATTCCCCCAGTTGGGATGGGAGCGCTGGAAGCTACTGGTGACGGTTCTGGCTCGAACATGCGCTCGATACCGGTGCGTCGCGGTTCGGCTGCCGCTCTTGGCTGAACGGTCGGCTCGGCCGAAGCGGTTTGCCGCGATGGAATCAATTGCGTTTTCACCACAGGCTTGGAAACCCGGCGCTTGTCCAGTTCCTTCTGCTGGCGCCGCTTAGCGCGATCTTCCTGCCAATCCTGATAGCGGTTCCATAGCGCGGTCACAAATGCGAAGCGGGTCGGAACCCAAAGTTGGATGGATGAAAACGAGAATGCGGTGGATAGGTAGAGAGCGACGGCAAGTATGCTGGCGCAAACGATATATGCACCGGCGACGTTCAAGTAATGGATCAGTATGTCGCCGACTACGCGTCCCACCAGGCCTTCAATCGGTATTACGCCCAGCCAGCGAAAATTTCCCGGTAGCAGAGCCAGCAGAGCAGGGACAAACATCAGCAGCCAGATTCCGCCCAAGGTCTTCGCTACCGGCGATTGAATCTTTCGCGAGGCAAACCAGCGGATGCCAAGCATGAAAGGAAAGATCGGCAGCAGAAACGCGCCGATGCCGAAAAACTGCAGCATCAAGTCGGAGATGAAAGCCCCCACCATGCCGATCCAGTTGCGGGCGGCGTGGGTTCCGGTCAGCACGGAGGCACTGTTGAGCGAGGGATCGAGCGGCGAGTACGATGCGAGCGCGAGGAAAAGAAGGAGCGCGGAGACGCACAGCAGGAAGCCGATCAGCTCATTGAGCCGCCGATTGCCCGTGGGCGCAAAAATGCTTGCCAGAAAACGCATGTGGGCCGCTTTTTTGCACGGAGATAAAGCTGTCCGTGGCGCAAATCGGCCAGAGCCTCATCATTATGCCAAGAAGCGGCTGTGGCGGCAATGACGGAATTGGTTGGGAGTGTACAGTTGGCTTCCGGCTGGAGCAGAAGCGCTCAACCACAAAGGACACGAAGTTTCACGAAGGTTGTGTTCTCAACGTTCCTTCGTGATCCTTAAGTGTCCTTCGTGGTTCAGAGATTTTATCCCGCCAATCGCGATGCAAATGCTAGCACCAGAGCTCCCAAAATGATGCGGTATACCGCGAATGGGGCGAAGCCGCGCTTTCTCACATATGCCATAAACCATGCAACAGTGGCATAAGCGACGATGTAGGAAACAACGAAGCCGATGACCAGAACGATCCATCCATGCGCATCAATCTGCGAAACGCCAATGGGATTCGCGCCTTTGCCGCGCAACGACTTCAATAGATCGTAACAAGTCGCAACTACCATCGTCGGGATCGAGAGAAAGAACGAGAACTCCAGTGCCGCGGCCCGCGACATGCCCGCGATTTGCCCCGCCGCGATCGTCGACATGGAACGCGATGTCCCGGGAAAAACCGCCGATAGAATCTGGCAAGCACCAATCCAGACGGCTTGAGCCAGTGACATGCTTTCCATCTTCCAGGTGTGGATGCGGCCCCCGCCGGCGGATGGACCGGCAGCCTCTGATTTGGAATTGATAGCGTCCACGATCCACATGACGATTCCGCCCACCAGCAGAGCGGTGCCCATGATCGTGAGGCTCTCCAGATGTTTGCCAATCACCTTGGTCAGCAGAAAGGCCGGAATCGCGGTGACGACGAAAGCTACCATCGTCAGCCCGAGAGGATGAGTCAGGGCGTTGCGGTCTCCACGTTCGCCGCGAGGGAAAGTCGATACGAACTTGGCAATGCGTTCGCGAAAATATACCGGTAAACACAGGATTGCGCCCAACTGAATCACGATGGTGTACATCTTCCAGTAGCCGTCGGACAGGCTGATGTGCAGCAGCGCTTCTGAAATCCGCAAGTGCGCGGTGGAGCTTACGGGTAGAAATTCGGTCAGACCTTCCACGATTCCCAGCACAAGGGACAGCAAGTAGTCGTTCAATCTACCTCCGGAAGTAAGGCCAACAGTATCGCAGAAAAACTTGGCGTGGTGGTTACAAGATAGAGTTCACGAGCTGAATCGCAGAGGTCGCGAAGAAACGTTCGCGAAGAAACGCCGGCGGAGATCGCCGATCGCTTAATAGCTGACGTTACCGAAAGTTGCAACGCCTTGCTGGATGTATAAAATCAGGCGCTGTGCGCGGTAGGCC
>JBAVUV010000544.1:0-18186 GCA_049696955.1 Candidatus Sulfotelmatobacter sp.
GCGCGCGGATTGACTGACAGCTGAAAAACAAAGCAGCGCTGATTGCCTTCACTTCTGGGATGCATGCGAACTTCCATCATGCTCTGCCACACGAGGTGGCTATAGCGATAGCGCGTGAAATGTCGAATGGCGTAAAACATCAGTTTTGGAAAGCGACTTCAATTGGATATTCGATATAAAGTTCGTGAACCGCAGCATGCAGTTCGCGGCACTGGTCGATGATCGCCAAAAGGTACTTGTGCATTCCGGCAATGATTTCGTTGACCTGCACGTACGCGACCATTGAGCGCAAGCGACCAATCAATCTCTCGATTTTTTCCGTGCGACGGCTCAAGGAAAGATCTCTGATCGCACTCAAAGCCTCATGCATTCGATCCAGCGAATAACGCACCGAATACGGGAACTCGGGCTTCAGTAACAAGAAATTCGCGATCCGCTCCGGTTTGAGTTCGGCCGTGCAAGCCTTGCAATAAGCTTCAAACGCGGTACAACTGCTGAGCAGGCCTACCCAATCCAGATCATCGGCGTGCTTGTCGGCGACGAAATAAGCGTCCAGCAAAACGCAGAGATTGCACGCGCGCTCTATATATTTGCCGAGCTGAATAAAGTGCCAGGCTTCGTCATGATTCATTGTGGCAGCGGTAACTCCACTGAATCGGTATGACCCTTCGCGAACCAGACTGACTACTCGCATCGCACCTGCATCATCATCGGGACGCAGCTCAAAGCCGTTCACGTCGTGGAAAAGGCGATTCAGGTGCTCCCACATCTCATAACTGATCTCCTCGCGCACCTGCCGCGCGTTTTCCCGGGCGCCGCTAATACATTTCACAATCGAAAAAGCACCTTCCGGATCTGCAACTAACAAAAAGAGAGCACGCTGCGGGTCAACGTTACTGGCGGCCGCACCGGGAGCCAGCGAGGAAACGGCGCGAAACCAACGCTCTTCCGTAGAAAACTTCGCCGGATTGAGAATCAGACCGTAAGTCGCTTTGAGCACGCGCGAAGCATTGTCCGCGCGTTCGAAGTAGCGGCTCATCCAGTAAAGACTGTCGGCTACGCGGGACAGCATTTTGTCACTCGATTCTTCGCACCTTAATTTTGCAGCACCCAGGTATCTTTCGAACCGCCGCCTTGAGAGGAATTAACCACGAGTGAGCCCTTGCGGAGCGCCACGCGCGTCAGGCCGCCGGGGATGATGGTGATTTTTTCGCCGTAGAGCACGTAGGGCCTGAGATCGACGTGACGAGGCTCGATGGTTCCATTCACGAAACAGGGCGCGGTCGAGAGATTGATCGTCGGTTGCGCGATATAGTTTCTCGGCTGCGCGTTAATTTTGTCGCGAAAGTCCGAGCGTTCTTTTTCCGTGCTGTGCGGACCGATCAACATGCCGTAGCCGCCCGACTCGCCCACAGCTTTTACGACGTATTCATCCATCCGCTGACAGACGTGATCGCGTTGCGCGGGATCCGACATCAGTAGGGTTTCGACGTTTTCCAGAATCGGATCCTGATCGAGATAGTAGCGAATGATTGCGGGCACGTAGGCGTAGATAGCCTTATCGTCGGCCACGCCCGTGCCCAGCGCATTTGCGAAGGCGATGTTCCCCGCGCGATAGGCATTGAACAAGCCCACCGCCCCCAGCGCGGAACCGCCTTCGAACACCAGCGGGTCGAGATAATCGTCATCGATTCGCCGGTAGATCACGTCGACGCGCTGCAGGCCAAAGGTGGTTCGCATATAAACGATATTGTCGTGGACCACCAAGTCCCGCCCCTCGACCAGTTCAATGCCCATTTGCCGCGCCAGGTAAGTGTGTTCGAAGTAAGCCGAGTTGTAGGAACCCGGAGTGAGCAAAACGACGGTTGGCTCAGAGCGGCCTTCTGGCGCGAGGAAACGCAAGGTCGAGAGAAGCGCCTGGCTGTACTGCTCGATCGGCCGCACCCGGCACTTTTGAAACAGCCCGGGGAATATTTGTTTCATCACCCTGCGGCTGGTGAGCATGTAGGAAACTCCGCTGGGGACACGGAGATTGTCCTCCAGCACGACAAAGTTGCCCTCCGGATTTCGTATCAAATCCGTACCGACTACTGTGATGTAGACATCGCGCGGGACCTTGATGCCGCGCATTTCGCGCCGGTAATGTTTGCAGGTGTAAACAATGTTGCCGGGAACGATGCCGTCTTCGATGATTTTGGCTTCGTGATAGACGTCCTTCAGGAAGAGATTCAGTGCCGTGATTCTCTGCGTGAGTCCGCGCTCGATGGTCTCCCATTCCGCCGCAGTGATAATTCTGGGCAGCAGATCGTGAGGGAAAATCCGCTCTGTCCCTTTATCGCTTCCGTAGACGGTAAACGTGATGCCCTGGTTGAAGAAGGAGAGGTCAGCCTCGTGCTTGCTCCGTCGCAACTCGTCCGGCCCCAGGCTCAAGAGCAGGTTGTAGAGTGGGCGATATTGTTTTCGCGGATGCTCAGCGGAGCGAAACATCTCATCGTAAGCGCCGTTGAGTTCGTACCGGTGAAGAGTCTCTGCACCGCCGCGATCGGACGCATCCGTCTCTATAATCATGGTTACCGCGCCTGTTTCCCCGCCAGCATAGCGCATAGTCCCGCGAATTGATGAACGGGAAAAGCGATTCGCGTCATTGAAGAAACCGCGCGGAGCGCTTTGGCGAGCCTATACCCTGGATCGGGCGACTTCTCTGACGCTCTCAACGGGGTTTTCGTTGCCTGAGGGCTGAAATTCGATATCCGGCAGCTGCTCCACGGCGCGGCGAAGGGACTGCTCCCAGCTCGAATGGATCAGATTCAGGTCCCTGTCTCCGGCTGAAACGCGGCGATATCGGGTAATTTGCAGGCTATCTTTCTTATAAAGCAAGAGATCGAAGGGAGGACCGACCGTTACATTCGAGCGCATAGTGGCATCGAGGGAGAGGAGAGCATATTTCGCGGCTACTTCCAAAGAGGTGCTGGCCTGGATGCCGCGGTCAAGGATAGGTCGCCCATACTTACACTCGCCGAGCTGCAGGTACAACGAGTCTTCTGTAGCCGCCAGGGGATTCCCCTGCGGATAGATCAAGTACAGGTTTGGCTCTTGTCCACGAACCTGCCCTCCCAACAGCAAGTGAACATTGAAGCTGAAGGAATCGCGCTCGAGCGAAGCACGGTCAATATCAGAGATTCTGCGCACGCAATCTCCCACAATCCGGGCGGCGTCGTAGAGCGAGTTGGCTTGGGCAAGGCCTCGCCCGGAATCGAAATCGTCTCCCAGCAAAGTAATCACGGACTGGCTTATGGAGAGGCTTCCGCTGGTTAGAATTACAAAAACCCTCTCTCCCGGCTGGACGAAGCGAAACATCTTGCGACAGACGTTGACTTGATCAAATCCGGCGTTGGTCCTCGAATCGGAGGCCAGTACGAGACCTTCGCGCGTCGAAATTCCCAAACAATATGTCACTTTGCCCTCGATTGTGAACTTACCGCATAATACACTGATCGCTCGCGGCGAATTTCTAATTCAGTCCAGCAAGAAAAAATGTACAAGAGCAACCAGATTCCGTGATAGTTTCGGCATCTCATCCTCGCACGCATGCGCTTCGCTTGAGGAATCCTCACATTCATGCTGATTCGCCTTGGCTATGACATTCAATTCGAGACAGTCGGGGAAGTACCAATCGTTACACTGCTCAACGTCCACCCGTCGCGAAAAAAGGATCTCCGTGAGCCGGACGAGCTTCAAACCGACCCTCTGGTAAAAGTCGAAGATTACGAGGATAGCTTCGGAAACCATGGATGCCGCCTGGTAGCTCCGCCCGGGAAGATTCGATTCCAGAATTCCACGCTGATCGAAGACTCGGGAAAACCCGACATCGAGGACCGCGACGCCCCGGAAACCCCCATCCACCAACTGCCGGTCAATGTGCTGCCCTACCTTATGAACAGCCGGTATTGTGAAGTGGATCTCTTGTCGAATACTGCCGCAGAGTTATTTTGGAATGCCCCACGAGGATGGAAACGAGTGGAAGCCGTATGCGATTGGGTGCACAGCAAGGTCACGTTTGGCTACGAGTTTTCCAATCCGGTTCGCACCGCGCTGGGAGTTTATACCGAGCGTGTCGGAGTCTGCCGCGACTTTCAGCATCTCGCGATTACGTTCTGCCGAGCCCTGAACATTCCGGCTCGTTATGCCACCGGATATCTGGGCGACATCGGAGTGATCGTGGCCCCAAGCCCGATGGACTTCAGCGCGTGGTTTGAAGTCTTCCTCGGAGGCCGTTGGTGGACGTTCGATGCCCGGCATAACGTTCGGCGCATCGGGCGAGTGCTGATCGCTACCGGGCGCGACGCAACCGACTGCGCGATAACAACCTCATTCGGACGAGCCAGGCTGACTAACTTCCAAGTCACCACCGACGAAGTGCGCGAGCCTTGATTAGCTGAGCCTTGATTAGCCGCGCTCTTTTGTATAATTCTCACGCTCCGAATTGAGCAATCCTCCGTCCTGCAAAGAGCGTTTCTTCATGCTGATAAAAGTATTCAGTGATCGGATCACATTGGGGTATGCGGCTGCCGAACAGGCGTCCACGGCCATTCGTCGCGCCATCGCAGATCGCGGCAGCGCGCGGATCATAGCCGCGACCGCTGCGTCGCAACTGGAGTTTCTGGATGCTCTGACTGGCGCTCCGGGAATCGACTGGTCCAGGGTAGAAGCTTTTCATCTTGACGAATACATCGGCTTGCCGGTCAGCCATCCGGGAAGTTTTCGAAAAATGCTGCTGGAGCAGTTGGTGCAGAAAACAGGTATTGTCCGCTACCATCTGCTCGACGGCGACGCCAGGGATCCGATGGAAGTGGTGCGCCGAGTGGGCAAACAACTGGCATCGCTGCCTGTGGATATTGCATTTCTCGGCATCGGCGAGAATGGGCACATCGCGTTCAACGATCCTCCCGCCGACTTCCAGACCGAGGAACCATACATCATCGTGAATCTGGATGAAGCCTGCCGCCAGCAGCAGGTTGGCGAGGCCTGGTTCGCCGACATCTCACAGGTGCCAAAGCAGGCGATCTCCATGTCGGTACGCCAGATTCTCAAGGCTAAGGAGATATTGGCCGTTGTTCCTGGACCGCGGAAGGCTCAAGCGGTGAAGGCTTGCTTTGAGAGCGCGATCAGCCCCATGGCGCCAGCATCGATCCTGCGAACGCATTCTGATGCTACGGTCTATCTGGACAAGGATTCGGCTGCGCTCCTGGGTCCGGCCCTGCAGAATGCGCTTAACCAAAATACGCAGAATAACGAATCGCAGGTTACGATCAGCTCTTAGTGCGCCAGTCGTGATCGATCACACATGATCCATCACACACGGTGACCTCCCGGAAGCCGATTGCTTCATTCGCGCCACAGATGAGGGACTGATGCGGCGAATGTGACGCTCGAATACACTTTGAAGAACTATGGGACATAAGGGTCTGGACCTCGACGGCAAAGTGGCAGTCGTGATCGGTGGCAGCTCTGGAATCGGCCGCACTCTCGCCCGTGGACTGGCGGAAGCTGGCGCAGATGTAGTGCCCAGCGCACGGCGACTGGAACTCGTAAACGAGATTGCCGACGAAATTGAATCTCTCGGCCGACGATCACTTCGCCTAACCTGCGACGTGACCGACCACGGGTCGCTGGGAAAAGTCTTGCAGGCTTCTGTCCAGGCATTGGGGAAGGTGGATATTCTGGTCAATGCCGCGGGCTTCAACCAGCGCGCTCCGACCCTCGACTTTCCTGAGGTCGACTGGGACCGACTCATCGATACCAACCTGACCGGAACACTGCGAGCCTGCCAGGTTTTCGGACGCCACATGATCGAGCGCCGCTATGGCCGCATCATCAACATCGCTTCGATGGGCTCATTTCTGGCGCTTTATGAGGTGGCAGCGTACTGCGCCAGCAAGGCCGGCGTCGCCTCGTTGACGAAGTCGCTGGCTATCGAATGGGCACGACATGGAGTTTGTGTGAACGCGATTGCTCCGGGTTACTTCCGCACGCAACTAACGGAGAAGTTGCTGACAGGCACGCCGCGCGGAGAGGAAGTATTGATCCGCACTCCGATGAACCGGTTCGGCGAATTGGATGAGTTGATCGGAGCGGCCGTCTTTCTTGCATCGGACGCCGCCAGCTTCGTTACAGGCACTGTGCTTCCCGTGGATGGCGGCTTTTTGGCGAGTGGGGTAAATCGATAAATCGTTGCGTCGTTCGGTGCCGGCTCTCAGGTGCGTGCGCGCCGTCTCAGGGCAGCGACGGCACAAAGCCAGTCGTCTTCATCTCGAGCCGGTAGACCGACTTGGTGGCGGTAATGTAGAGCGTTCGGTAATCCTTATCACCCCAGGTGAGATTTGCGGGTTGCTCGGGCATAACGATTGTGCCGAGATGATTTCCTTTGGCATCCCACACCCAGATGCCTTTCGGCCCGGTGACAAAGATATTTCCGTTCTTATCCACCTTCATTCCATCCGGCACGCCCTCACCCTTGCCACCCGGCTCCTCGCCGAAGATGCGGCCGTTCGTCAGAGTTCCGTCAGGTGCAAAATCGTACACGCGGATGTTTCTCAATTCGCTGTCGTCGACGTAGAAGCGCTTGCCGTCCGGGGAGAAGGCGAGACCGTTGGGCTGGGTCAGATCCTTGGTGAGCAACCGCACGTTACCCTTGGAGTCCAAGCGGTAGACACCCTGAAACGGGATCTCCTGTTTTTCGCCGGCCACCAGATCGAGAGTCGGATCCGTGAAATATAAAGCTCCATCCGGGCCAACGATCACGTCATTCGGACTGTTAAATTTCTTGCCCTCGTAATGGTCCGCGAGCATTTTGTACTTTCCATCGGGAGTTACTTCGATGATGGCTCGCAACACGCTGGCACAATCGATCAGCCGATGCTGGCGGTCGAACGTGTTGCCGTCCGGGTCACCCAGCGAAATCACTTCTTCCTTTTTGCCATCAAGATGAAGGCGGTAAATCTTGTTGATGGTTTCGTCGCTCACATAGAGAAAGCCGGACTGATCCCATACCGGGCCTTCGGTAAAGCCGAAACCAGTCGCCACGACACTTAGCTTAGCGTTGCGATCCACCAGATTCCAGAACTCCGGGGACTCAGCCTGCAGGTGAAACTCTGCTGGCGCTGCGGACGCAGACAGTAAGCCTGACGCTCGAACCGCAAAGAGCAGCAGGATGACGACGCAACTGCGCGGAATGTTCATGCTGCGATTCACAAGAAGGCCTTTATTTTCGATACGCCGTTCATTGGCTTGCACCCGGGTGGTTATCACTGATCCTCTCCATTCGCTTTTGCCGGAGTTCCCGCCCCGTTGACGTTGGCAGCTCTCATCAAAAAACTAAGCAGATCATTCAGTTCGTTCGAGCTCAGTATTGAACCATATTGAGTCGGCATTAAGGGTTGCGAACTGAACTCGAGCGTTTGCACATCTGATTTCGATAGGAAATGAAAAGCGCCATCAAAGGTCTCCAGCTGCAGAGAAAAATTATCTTCGTTACGAATTCTGCCAACGTACCTCTCGCCGTCTCGCGCGGTTACAGTTGCCGTCCGCGCTGATCGGTTACCCCCCAGGGCTGGACTGATGATCGCACTTCGCGTTTGATCCAGACCGTGAGTGCCAGCGTAACCTGATAAATCTGACGCGATGAAGCCGCCTTTACCGGCCACCATGTGGCATTCGGAACAGTGCGCTTTTCCGAAGAAGAGTGTCTCGCCGCGATTGGCATCGCCGGGTGATTTTGCTAAATTGTTCGCCCCCTGGAGCGTCCGCAAATAAGTTATGACTGCTTTGATTTGAGAATTCCCCAGCGAGCGGAAAGCGGGCATTCCAGCTCCAGGAATACCGTCCTCGATGATGCTGGTGATCTCGGTATCGGAGAGCCGCTGCACTTTAGAATTTTCGGCGATGTTTGGGGCGCGCTCTCCGCCTCTACCGTCAAGGCCATGGCATCCGGCGCACGTCGACGCGAAAGTTTGTTTCCCGTGCACTGCGGCGGCGGAGCGTTGTTGCTGAGGACCTTGCTGTCGAGTTTGCGCTTTGGCGACCGTGGCATTGAAGGCCGCCAAACAAAGCACCAGCGCTGCAGCTGATTTCACGTTTGAGAGCATCAGAAAAATCAGACTCGATCCGAGGTTTATTTTCGATCCCTAGTGACCGCTGCTAACGTCGCCTCAAAACAAAAACTTCCCGTCCAGTTGCAGGATGCGGTGCCGGCCTCGCCGAGGTCACGAGCAGGAACTGGCTGGAGTTGATTTCACCAGGATGCTTCTCGATGCCGCACCCATGGCAATATATGAACACAAAGACTGCGACGGCACCGCGCAAACGGCAACCCACAGGTGATCTCCCGCCGGACAAGTTTTGCCTATTTAGCAGGTTTCACTCGCCATTTTCGCCTGGTGAAACCTGCTGGTCAATTTTGAAAGTGCCTATCGGATTGAGGGTTTATCTCAATCGCAGCAGACATGTCAATCCTTTTTGCGCTCACGGTAGAGGAAAAGCGTTGTCTAGCACGGGACGACGGTTCTACGGCGGCTAACGGTCAGCCACCGGCATCTGTGGCCAAAAGTACTTACTTCTGTTTTACCGCGATCGCCGAGATTTCAATGTGAGCATTGTTCACCAGGGCCGCTGCCTGAATAGTGGCACGGGCTGGCTTAGGGTCAGGCATTACGCTCTTGTAAACTTTGTTCATGTCCGGGAATTCATGAATGTCGGAAAGAAAGACTGTAACGTTGACAATGTCCTTCATGTCGAAACCGGCGGCCTTGACCACTTTCTGAATATTTTCCAACGCCGCCGTGGTCTCCGGACCAATACCGCCCTGGGCAAGCTTTCCAGAATCATCCGTACCCTCCTGCCCCGCGATGTACAGAGTGTTTCCCACCAGAACGGCATCGCTGAATGGAAGTCCCCTGGCTGGCGACAGATTGATCGCCTTCCTCTCCTGGGATTGCGCACTCTGCCCTGCTGCGCCGATGGTCAGTGCAACTGCGACAGCAAAAATAAAAATCCGGGTTGCTTTTGTCTGCATTGCAATTTTCATTTCTAATTGCCTCCGTGATCAGTTGGCTCGTTCACCGCTTGGCTCTTCCGCTCGAGGAAAAACAGTGTTAGAGTCCGCGCACATATATACATTGAGGAGCAGGAAATGAACAAGTTTCTTCACTTCGTCAAATCGCACATCATTGTGGCATCGATACTATTCATTGCCCTTTCGACCGCCGCTTTGTTCGGAGCTGGATTTCTGCGAGCGCAGTCCGCCGCTGAAACAACTGCAGGCTTGTCTGACAATGCTTTACTCGCGGACTATCGCCGCGTGGAGGTGGCGTCTGTGTCGGATGCGCTGGAGCAACTGACTGGCAAGCGTATGTACATGAGTCACCGCATGCATCCGCTCTTCACTACAAAGTTTGCCGGCTTTGCGCGGACGGTACTGCTGAAAAAAGACGAAGGCAATAAGGACCCCAATGCATTGAACGGAATGCTGGAAGCGATTGATCGGGGATCCACGGACTCGGTTTACGTAATGGTGGTCGAGGACGGCGACAACATTGCCGGCATGGGCGGATTGATGGGTACGGCTATGGCAGCGCGCGGATACGCCGGAGCGGTGATTGACGGAGGAGTTCGCGACGTGGCGTATTTGCGAAAAATCGGGTTTCCGGTTTACGCCACTGGCATCGTGCCCTCGACATCGGTGCATCACTATCGTTTCGCAGGATCTCAGATTCCGGTGACCTGCGACGGTGTGATCGTGAATGCGGGCGACATTGTCGCGGCCGATAGCGATGGAGTCGTGATCGTTCCCCGGTCGAAGGCTCAGGAAGTACTAGCTCTGGCGCAACAAATGGACTTCAAAGAGCACTCGATGTATGCCGTTATCGAACAGACAAAATCGATTCTGGAAGCGGTTAAGAAGTTTGGCAGGCTTTAAAAGAAGCCCACTTGCGCAAAACCGACTTTCATCAGATAATTCGCACTTTCATTTTGTAAATCATGGAGCGCGATCTTCACTCATGGCGGAAATGCCAAAGCGAAGCTACAACATCACGGCTCTGCAGCGCGGGTTGCGTCTTCTTCAGCTATTCAGCGAGTCGGCGCAGGGTCTCACTGCAAAGCATGTGGCTGGACGCTCGCGGCTACCAGTGAGTACCGTCCACCGTTTTCTGGCGAATTTGGAAGGTAGTGGATTTCTGCACTGCGGCGGGAACGGGGTGTACCACCTGGGAATCGCGTGTTTCGCGCTGGGGCAGGCGGCTTTGGCGCAACTCGATATTCGGCAAGTGAGTTTGCCTTACCTTCAGGAGTTGAACCGGGAGACGCGCGAAACCATTCACCTGACGGTGCGGAGCGGTCTCTCCGCGGTTTACGTGGAGAAGCTGGATTCACCCGAACCTTTGCGTATTCATTCCCGCATCGGCGCCTTCGTTCCCTTATATTGCACGGCAGTCGGCAAGGTCATGTTGGCTTACATGGAGGAGGAAGAGCGCAAGAAAGTTCTTCCTCAGTTGGGACTGAAGCGCCTGACGCCAAATACCGTGGGAAACTTTCAGGAACTGGACGCCGAACTACATCGGGTGCGAAAGAACGGCTACGCTTGCGATCTGGAGGAGAACGAACTCTACATACGCTGCGTGGCAGCGCCTATTTGGGACCACACCGGCGCCGTGAACGCAAGCCTGAGCATCACTGCTCCGATGGTACGGATGCCCGCCACCCGTTTGCGGCAGTTCGCTCCGCTCATTCAAAGAGCCGGATTGCGGATCTCGCGCGAACTCGGGTACCGGATCGCTAGCGATCCAACGCTGCGGAAAAGTGCTGGCGGGGAGACAGCGCTTGCGAAACGTCTCTGAGCAGAATCGGAGAATGAGTGCGGGAGTCAACGGCTGGATGCTTTGCGTATATTCGGAATTCTTCCCGCAGGCCGGGTTGCAAATGTCGAATGCGGGATGGACTGGGCCTGCTGTGGCAGCTTGGGTGAGGTAAAAATCAGAAAATTGAGGAAGGAAACCTAGCGTGCGGATGTCCGTATTCATCGCCTTCGTTGTCATCTGCTTGCCGGCTCTTGCTGGTGACAACGCTCGCGCGACTATATCCACGGCAATCGATGTTCGCTCGGAAGACCTTCTGCTTCAACCTCCCGCGGCCAACTGGACCTCCTATAACGGAGACTATTCGGGACGACGATTTAGCGGCCTCACGGAAATCAATGCCGAAAATCTTGCGGGACTACGCGCGGAATGGGTTTTTCACGCGCGCAACACGAGCCGGCTTGAGGTGACTCCAGTTGTCGTGAATGGAATGATGTTCGTAACCGCGGCGAACGATGCCTCTGCGCTCGACGCCCGTACTGGGCGACTCGTATGGCGCCATGCGTGGCCGATCTCCGAAGGGTTGATCGACGATGCATCCGGCCACATTAACCGTGGCGTTGGGGTCTGGCACGATCGCGTCTACATGGAAACGGACAACGCACATCTTCTATGCCTGGATGTACGCTCGGGAAATTTGATATGGGACGTTGCTTATGCGGATTGGAACAAGAACTACGGTGCGACCAGCGCGCCGCTCGTAGTGAAAGACAAAATTCTGGTGGGAACATCAGGCGGCGATGACGGTGTGCGAGGTTTTGTTTCCGCTTACGATGCTATGACCGGTAAACTGGCGTGGCGATTTTGGACGATACCAGGCCCGGGCGAATTTGGGGCGGAAAGCTGGCCTGGAAAGCTGTATCTGCACGGCGGCGGGACCACGTGGATGCCCGGGACTTACGATCCGCAACTCAACCTGATTTACTGGGGCACTAGCAATCCCGCGCCGGACTTCGAAGGCGGCGTGCGGCCGGGGGACGACCTTTACACCGACTGTGTGTTGGCCCTCGACCCGGATACTGGAAAACTGAAATGGTATTTTCAATTCACACCACATGATATTTTCGACTACGACGCGGTTGAGACTCCGATTCTGATCGACGCGATGTATAGAGGGTCGGAGCGAAAGCTGCTGGTGCAGGCAAACCGGAATGGATACATTTACGTTCTCGATCGCACGGACGGAAAGTTCATTTCCGCAGCGCCGTTCGTGGACAGGCTGAACTGGGCACGAGGAATCGATGCGCAGGGCAGGCCGATGCGAACCGGCATCGAGCCGACTGCGGCAGGTACACGGATTTGCCCTGGCTACTCGGGAGCGACAAACTGGTTCGCGCCGTCGTATAGCGAATCCACTCATTCGGTCTACTTCATGGCTCTGGAGGAATGCGAAACGTATTTTTTTAAACCGCAGACCTTTCAGGAAGGGCAGGGTTATTACTCGACCGGAGTAAAGCACATTCGGGAGGAAGTTTCTCAGAAGGTTTTAGTCGCATTCAACCTGGATTCAAATTCCATTGCCTGGAAATACCCGCAAATAGGTCCAGGGCGCTCCTCTGGAGGGACGATGACAACGGCTGGCGGCTTGTTGTTTTTTGGCGACGATGCCGGATCGCTTGAGGCCGTAGATCCTCGAACTGGCAAGCCGCTATGGAACTTCAATACCGGGCAGGAAATAAGTGCATCTCCGATGACTTATGCAATCGCGGGCAAACAATATGTGGCGATTGCCGCAGGGAGTGACGTTTTCAGCTTTGCGTTGCCTTGATAATTGTACGGATCTCAAAGCCAACTTAGGAGGGAAAAGAAATATGAATCAGACTTTCACCCGCAGAACTTTTGCCACGCGTTGTGCTTCCCTGCTCTCCGCTCTGGGAATCACATCTTTGCTGAGCAATCGAGCATCAGGGCAAAATCCCGCCGGGCCGGATGCGAGTGCAATCCGCAAAATGAATAGCGAAGGCAAACCGGGCAGCGACAAAGACGTCATCATGCCGGTGATTGTGCACAATGGATTGATCTATGTCGCAGGGCAGGGCGCGCATGATACTCGAGATGCCAAAGAATGGACCATTGAATCCCACACGACCATGGTCATGGACAAGATCAAGAAGCATGTGGAAATTGGCGGCGGGACCATGGACAGCGTTCTTCAGGCAAATGTCTTCCTGGTGAAAATTGAACACTGGGATGGAATGCACAAGGTATTCGCGACCTATTTTCCTCACGGTGGCCCGACGCGCACCACTGTTGCGGTTGCGGCGTTGCCCGGAGACTCGCTGGTAGAAATCAATTGCATCGCCGCGGCTACTTCTAAGTGAGCGGCAAAGGAGCTTCGTTCATGCGATTCAACTCGAAATGGAACCGGCGCAGCTTTCTCGGCAGCGTGGGATTAATTGCCAGCTCAATGTTGGCACCGCGCAAATTGTTTTCTGCGAATCGCGCGTCTCGTGGCGGCGCGAGCCCGCGGATTACCGGTTTTGGACAAACCGGCAATCCATATGAAGAGCTCGGAGTCACAACCGTCATCAACTGCGAGGGAACCATGACCATGCTGGGCGGCTCCCTTCCCCATCCCGAACTGGAAGCCGTGATGACAATGGCGGGGCGTCACTTTGTCAGTATTCCGGAGTTGGAAGTTGCCGCTGGCAAGCGCATCGCGGAAATGCTCAAATTGCCGGATGGTTACACGGCGCTGGTAACGTCGGGCGCGGCGGCAGCGATTCAATCGGGGTTAGCCGGGATTCTCACTGGCGGCAACGAAGCCTTGATCCGGCAACTGCCTGATCTGACCGGCATGAAGTCGGAAGTGATCATTCAAAAATCCCACCGTAATCCGTTCGATCACCAACTACGTTCCACAGGAATCAAGCTGGTCGTGATCGAAACGCAGGATGAATTGCGAGCCGCGATCAATGAGCGCACGGCGATGATGCACTTCTCCAACTTTGCCAACGCCACGGGGCAGATCAAAGTCGACGAGTGGGTCAAGCTGGCGAAGCAATACAACGTTCCTTGCATGAACGACGCCGCGGCCGATACGCCGCCGGTGTCCCATCTCTGGGACTACACAAGTATGGGTTACGATCTGGTGACTTTTAGCGGAGGGAAAGCAATTCGTGGACCGCAGTGCGCCGGCATGTTGATTGGCCGAAAAGATCTGGTGGCAAATGCGTTGCTCAACAATAGTCCGCACGAAGACACACTTGGCCGCAGCCAGAAAGTGGGTAAAGAAGAAATTGTGGGAATGGTCAAGGCTCTCGAACTTTTTCTCGCGGAAGATCATGACGCTCTGGCCAAAGAATGGCAGGGACGCTTGGAAATGATCTCGACCGAAATCACGAAAGTTCCGGGCGTCAGTACTTCGTATTTTGTCCCGGACAT
Source organism: Candidatus Sulfotelmatobacter sp. (assembly GCA_049696955.1). GTDB lineage: Bacteria > Acidobacteriota > Terriglobia > Terriglobales > Acidobacteriaceae > Sulfotelmatobacter. The sequence goes on from JBAVUV010000544.1 coordinate 14,295, forward strand.
CGCCAATCATGTGCCGCACATGAGCATTACGTGGGACGCGACCCGCATTTCCTTGACGCCGCAACAAGCGTCCAAGATGCTGCGCAGTTCGAGTCCGTCTATTGTGATGGGAGCCGGTGAGGGGCGACCGGGCCTGGTCATGAATTCGTTCATGCTGCAGCCCGGCGAAAACAGGATTGTTGCCGAGCAACTCTCGCGCCTTCTGCGCGAACACGCAGCTTGAAAGACGAAGCGTCACTGCGCGCGATGGACTTCGGAGAATCTTGGGGCTCAAGAAAACGCAACGCTCACAAGAGCGAGTTGCACTGTTTATGGGACAGGCATACGGAGCCTGGATCCTTTTTTCTCCAGCCAGGCGTTGAATTGCTCGATCATTTCTTTCGTCCATTTGTCGTCAATTTGGCCCGGGGTGTACTTGCCTTCGCGGAGCATCATGTGTCCCCACTCGTCGACCATGTGGTCCATCTCAGCGTCGTCGGCCAGTTTCTCGGCGAGCTGCGGAGGAACAAAAGTTACGCCCTCAGGGTCGCCGATGGCTATGTCGCCTGGCATTACGGTTACATCTCCGATTCGAACGGGGACATTAATCCCGGTCAACATCACGTTCTCAAGCGCGGAGGGATCGACACCGCGCGTGTAAATTTGAAAGCCGGGAATCTCCTGAATACCAGTGACATCACGAACTGCTCCGTTGACGATCAATCCGTTGTGGCTTTTGGCGTAGATGGCGGTCGAGAGATTGTCTCCAACGATCGTGCCGTAGCGAATTTTGCCGAACAGATCAACGACCAGGACATCGCCCGGTTTCAGAATGTCGATGATCCAGGAGTTTTCGTCTCCAATGCGATTTTCTTTCTTGCCGTTGGCGCGAATTACGGAGTCTACGTCGGGCCGTTGCGGCATGAAAACAGCCGTTACAACACGGCCCACAAGCCGCTCTCCGGGATTAATCACCTTCCAGCCGCCCTCGAACTGGTTGCGGTACCCGGCATCCTGCAGAACGTCCCACGCCTGTTCAGCCGTAGCGTCTTTCAGCCGCGCCAGCAGCGAATCCGGCACATTCGGCCGCCCATCGGGAAAACGGTCGCCGTGCCACTGCGGCGTGAATTCGACGCGCTGCTCCTTCGAGAAGAAGTCGAGTTGCGCATGGGCAGGCACAACCACCGGCAAAACTACACAGAGCATCATTCCAGTGAGAAAGGCAGCTCTTTTCATAAGGCTCCGGGAAAAATCTCAAGGATCAAAATCAGTTTCATTGCGACCGCGAAAATATCACACGGCAGTGCTCACAGCAATCGCACATCGGTTAGCGGACTCGCTTTGCATCAAGCATCTCCTCTTCGCTGCGAGTCGGAAGGCCAGCAATGACCCGCGCCAAAACGAGCCATGTGCGCTGGTTTCTGGTGTTCTGGCTTTTCATTCTCAGTGCCGTCTCTTACCTCGACCGGGTGAACATCTCGATTGCCGGCGGGTCCATCGCCGAGGCCTACCATCTTAGCGATGTGCAATTGGGAAAAGTATTCAGCGCTATGCTGGTCGGTTATGCGCTCTTCCAAACCGTCGGCGGCAGGCTTGCCGATCACTTCGGCGCTCGCCGCGTACTAGCTGGGGGCGTTGTCTGGTGGGGGATTTTCACTGCCTTGACCGCTCTAGTCCCCGCGAATATTGCAGGCGCATTGTTCATTTTCGTTGCCGTACGTTTTCTTCTGGGCGCGGGAGAAGCTGTCATCTATCCATCCGCCAATCAATTTATCGCGCGCTGGATTCCGACCACAGAGCGCGGCATCGCCAACGGATGGATCTTTGCCGGCGTGGGAGCGGGTGCCGGACTTACCCCGCTGCTTATCACTTACATCATGCTCCACTATGGCTGGCGGTCGTCGTTCTGGGCGTGCTCTATTCTTGGATTTGCCGCCGGAGCTGTGTGGTTCGTGAATGCTCGCGACACGCCAAGCGAACATCCCGGCATGTCTGCCTCCGAGTTGAAACTCATCAATTCCAGACTGACGCAAGCCGAGCCAGCGGCTGACACAAAGATTCTCGTGCCCTGGGCGCGCGTGATGCGAAGCAAAGAAGTCTGGGCCGTTACCCTCAGCTACTTCTGTTACGGCTACGTTGCATGGATTTTCTTTAGCTGGTTCTATCGCTATCTCGCCAAAGTACGAGGGCTGGATTTAAAGGCGAGCGCGTTCTATACCATGTTGCCCTTTCTGGCGATGTTGGTGTGCTGCCTTTTAGGAGGAGCCATCAATGATCGGCTCACGAAACGGCTGGGGCCGCGGGTTGGACGCTGTGGTCTTGCGGCATTCGCAATCATAGTTGCGGGAATATTCATTGCCTTCGGCTCGCAGGTTCAGAGTGCACGGCTAGCCAGCGTCGTGCTCGCGGGCGGCGCGGGAGCGTTGTACCTCTCGCAGAGTTCTTTCTGGTCGGTGACGGCCGACATTGCCGGAGCGTCTTCGGGATCAGTATCAGGGTTCATGAATATGGGAAACCAGATCGGAGCGGCAATCACGGCATCGCTCACTCCATGGATCGCAAGCCGATTCGGATGGACGACTTCATTTCTGGTGGCGGCCGGGCTGTGCATCGTGGGTGCGGTAAGTTGGCTGGTTGTGGATCCGTCGCGGCAACTCAATGTGACGCCAGTTGATTTGGCTCTCGAGAAAATCCCATCAAATTAGGACGCCCAGATTGCTTAGGAGAATGCCATGCAGGTTGGTCTTTTGAGAATGCGGAACTCCAACCCCAGCTTTGGCAGGAAATTACCAAGTAATTCTGCCTTGGTAATCGCGATTCTTTCTGCAATCTCTCTCGGCACAATGGCCAACGCCCAATCGACAGCCGGTGCGCAAACCGCCATTGTTCACGTCGATGCAACGCCGGGTCATGCCATCAATTCCTTCGATCCCGACAGCGCTCTAGGCAGCTCCATTGATGTTCTCTCTCATGACGGGATTGATAAGGTTTATACACCGCACATCATTCAGGAGTCGCTCTCGGCGGGCTGGGGACCGATTACTTATCGCAACAATTCCGAGCTGCGCATGGCGGCCTGGCACTGGAACGCGAATGGAACCTGGAGCGATCCAGCGCATAACAGCGGATACTTTACTGGCAGCACCGACCTCAAGGAACCGATTCGCTACATTCTTTCCTACGCGTTGCCGCACCGCGGTTTCTCGACCAGTGGCGATCGTCCGCTGGAAGGCCCTCATCTTAGTTATTGGAAGAGCAATCCATATCTCACCAGCAAGTTCACTGGGGAAAGCGACGCGCTGCATCCGCAATGGGTGGTGGTAGATCTGCAAAGTGAAAAGCCGGTGAACGCGATTCGCATCGCCTGGGCTAACCCCTATGCTGTGAGCTATCAGGTGCAGTATTGGGTGGGAACACGCGCACTCGATTTCGATGAAGGTCCCCAGGGCGTGTGGAAGACTTTTCCATCAGGCGCTATCGAGACCGGTAAAGGCGGAACGGCGAATCTGAAACTCGCTGATGCACCGGTCAATGCTCGATACGTGCGCATTTTGATGGCGGAATCTTCGAACACCTGCGATCTGCACGGAGCGGATGACGTTCGCAACTGCGTGGGATACGCCATTCAGGAGATTCGCATCGGCACGGTCGATTCCAGTGGCGCATTTGCTGAGATTCAGAAGAACATGGGCGATAAGCCAACCGCCTACTGCACCTCGTCGATTGATCCCTGGCACTCCGCCGCCGATGTGGACGCTAACGGAGGCTACCAGCACAGCGGCTTCGATCTCTTCTTCAGCAGCGGCTTGACCAACAATCTTCCGGCAATGATTCCAGTCACTTTGCTTTATGGCACTCCCGACGACGCAGCCGCCCAGATCGCCTACATTGAGAAGCGCGGCTATCGCATCGG
>JBAVUV010000545.1:0-16107 GCA_049696955.1 Candidatus Sulfotelmatobacter sp.
TTGCGGTCATCGGCCACATTGCAGGTCACGCTAATGGTTCCCGGTTGCGCGCCCGTCGTCGCCAAGACTGCGGTTGAGGTGTTGCCGCTAATGTTTCCGGAACTGGTCGTGTAGCTATAGGTCAGTACGCGCCCGTCGGGACTGGTGGCAGTCGAAGTAATGGTCGAAGTCCCACCCATCTGCACACTCGCCGGGTCTGCTGAACACGAAATTACGGGCGGATGCGGCTCTTTCACGGTAAATCTGGCATTGCAAGTCGCGACACCACTGGCACTCCCATCGCTCAAACTGGCAGTAACCTGGTACGAGCCCGCCTGCAAGCCCGTGGTATCAATCTGCGTGGACGCATGAGTCTCGCCAGGTTTAATTCCGGAACCGCTCCAGCTGTATTGCAGCGTGCGCCTCGGATTGAAATTCGATCCAGTCGCTGTCGCGGTCATCCCCTCACCGGCAAAGATTTCGGCTGGCTGTACCGAGCACACTGCGCTGGGAGAAGTTACAACCAGCTTGCCACCCCAGATGAACACCAAGCCACTTTGCAGCCGTGCACCTCTGACATCCGTGGCGGGAACGATCGACGATGGACCATATTGGTGGTTCGAGAATACGTAGTCGGCCCGGATTACGCGCCAATAGAAGCGTCGGCTCAACTTCAGATCGAGACCGCCGCCAGCCATGAAACCGAATTCGTAATCGCTTCTAAAGAGTTCGGAAGCCAGGCGGTGCTCGCCTACGAGACCTTCGAGAAACGGGGAAAAACGGCGAGTGCGAAAAGTTATCTTAGGTCCACCGGAAACGTTGTAGAACTCGGCGTCATCAACTCGCATGGCTATCCCGCTCTCGCCGCTGCTCAAATCTCCGCTGGTGTCAGCCGTCAATCCGATCCACCGGTTAAAATTGTAAGTGATGCTGGCGCCTGCCCCCCGTGGATTCGACTCCACGAGGCTGTTCACCGGGAGCAGCCCTCCTGGAAGCAGGCCATGCAGGTCTGCACTGGGATAGACAAACGAATATCCGCCAAAAAGTTCCCACTTGGGAGATGGCTGATCCTGCGCCACAGCAACCGTGCCCAGGCTGCAGAAGACAACAATTAAGATCAACGTGACAACTGGAACCAGGCCACAATGGATCTGAAAGCGAGATGACATAAGAAAACTCCTTCAAAAATTGATGACTTGAATGACCAGCCAGTCCGGCGGAGGGACAGCATTCAACTGCCCCTCCGCCAAATGCATTTGCTTACGGGGCTGTAACCGTATTGCTGTCCAGAGTGACTGCGCCATTGCGGGCCAGTGCTCTGCCCGTAAGAGTGGCGCCGGTATCAAGCGTGATCGATTGCAGCGACAATATGGTTCCCTCGAAGATTGAGTTGGTTCCCAGAGTCGCTGAGCTCGAGACCTGCCAGAAGACGTTCTTGGCTTGCGCTCCCCCGGCCAGGATCACCTGCGTGCTTCCAATGGTCGTGAGTGTGGACCCGATCTGGAAGATGAAAACTGCATTCGCATTGCCCTGCGCGTCGAGGGTGACGTTGCCTGCGGTTAAGATCACCGTGCTGGAGTTCGTGTACAGTCCGGGCGGAAAAGTCAGACCGCTCAAATTCCCCGGCAGCACCGCGCCTCCAGGTAATCCGGCTGCGTATAAATATGCGGTGGTCAAATCGAGTTCGGCCTGCGCCGCAGTGGGGTCGGTTACATGCATCACCGCGGGTGGAACCAGTGTTCCTGGGGGGAACCCGGTCACGGCGCTTCCGGGGCTTAGTCCCAAATCACCGCCAGTGATAATGGTGGGGCCGGTGTTGGTGACTGTGGAACCGGCCAGAACCTCGAAGCTCGCAGCCGATCCCAAGGGCACCGGTGGTTGACACGCCAGAGTCGCGGTGGTGAAGCTCCAGAGATAATTAGCGGCCAGTGCGTTGCCTGCCAGATCCTGAGCGCCGGTGGTGATTTTCCCGGTATAGGTAGTGTTCAGCGCGAGATTGGCGGCTGGTGTAAAGGTGGCAATTTTGCCGGTGCCGTCGAGTGTCACAACTCCTGTCACGCCCGTCGCCACTGTGAAGGTTGTCGAATTAATGGTGACGGGATTCATGGCTTCATTGAACGTGGCCGTAACCACGGTGTTCGGACACACTCCGATGGCGCCATTGGGAGGGGTTACAGAAAGCACAGCCGGAGGCGGAGCCGCAGCACACGATGTGGCCGCCGTGGTGAAGGTCCACGTGAAGTTGCTGGCCAGCCCGTTGCCCGCCGGATTTTTTGCACCCGTGGTTATCGTCGCGGTATAGGGTGTGCTCAGCGCGAGATCAGCGGATGGTGTAAATGTGAAAATCTTGTTGGTTGAATCATGAGTCACTGTTCCGGTCACACCGGGCGCCACCGTAAAAGTTGTGGCGTTGATCGTCGTCGGGTCCATCGCCTGGGGGAAGGTGGCAGCGATTACGGTGTTGGGACAGATTCCAGTCGAGAGGTTGGGCGGAGTCACGGAGATCGGCGCGGCAGGCGGCACACAGGCGGTCGCGCTGGTTGTAAAGGTCCATACCGCATTACTGGCGAGACCAACACCATACATGTCCTGTGCGCCGGTAGTGATCGTGGCCGTATACATCGTGTTCAGGGCCAGACTGCTGGCCGGCGTGAAGATCGCAGTGTCACTGGAGGCATCGAAGGTGACCACTCCCGTGACCGCCGCCGAGCCCGGACCTGTAACCGTAAAGGTTGAGCCATCGATCGATGCCGGATTCATCGCCTTGCTGAAGGTTGCGGTAACGATCGAGTTGGGACATGCACCCGCTGCTCCGCTGGGAGGGGTTAGGGAACTCGCGATCGGCGAACTTACGGTTGGGTTCGTGCCGGGCTTGTCGTAATCACTGCATGCGCTGGTGAAAATGAGCAGTAGAAATGCCGCAAAGCAGATTGTTGAATTTTTGTATCGACGCATGACGCTCATCTTTTTTCCTCTCGGCTGTTGCCGCGATTGCTTGCCTCTTTTCGCAAACTAGTCTTCACGCAGCCGTGAACACAAGGATTTCGGGCACACTGATGGGCGTATTGTGGTCCGCAGCTTCCCGTTTCGGAATTCTGAGTGAGCGATTCAGCAGATGAATTTTGCGGTGCACTTGCGAAGGCAGGAGGGTTCGCGCTCTAGCTCGGCGACCGCAATAGACAGCTTATTTCTTCCGTACCCGCAACTCGGTGATCGCTATCACCTCCCCGAATTGCCCTATACCCGCCACTTGAGTGATACTTGAGGATCAGTTCTTTGAGGTTCATGCTAAGGAGTACTTATTACGACGAGCACAGGAAAAATTCTTCACATGGCGCAAAAGGCTAATCCAAAAAAATCCTCTATCGCGGACGATCCCCGCGCTTCGCAGGCCCTGCAGAACTACGAAGCCGGGCTGCGCGCCTTGCAGGAACACAAGTTCGACAAGGCCAAGCCACTGTTTCAGAAAGTGCTGGCCGGGGGCAGCAAGGAACTGGGCGATCGCGCGGCCATCCACCTCAGCATCTGCAACCAGCATCTCGAACGCTCAGCCACTACGCAGTTCAAGTCCATCGAGGAGCATTTCGATTACTCGGTCTCGCTCATGAACGTCGGCGACTACGTCACCGCTCGCGAGCACATCGAAAAACTTGTGAAGCAGGCGCCTAAGACCGATTTTGTTATTTACGGCCTGGCCGCGCTCGATTGCCTCACCGGACACGTGGAAGATTCACTCAAGCATCTTGATGAAGCCCTGCGCCTGAATGCCAGTCTGCGCTACCAGGCCCGCAACGACTCTGACTTTCACAATCTGGCCGAAGATCCCCGGTTCACTGAGCTTTTGTATCCAGATCCCGCAGCCGACCTGGCTTCGCCGGAAGGTTCCTTCCGCGAAGACGAATCGTATTAGCTAAGCCGGTAATCGAGCTTCCCTCGATGGAAACCAAAACCGCCACATTCTCGCCTCTGGAGAAAACCACCCGCGAGCGTGGTCTTCGCGTTGTCGCTATCGGCGGAGGCACGGGTCTCTCCACTCTGCTCAAGGGACTGAAACGCTTCGCACTCACTCCCGCGGAGCTGCCCGCGGCGCGCTCCGGCACGCCGGTCATCAGGGATCTTTGCGCCGTGGTGACCGTCAGCGATGACGGCGGCTCCAGCGGACGCCTGCGCAAAGAACTCAACATGCTTCCGCCCGGCGACATTCGCAACTGCATCGTCGCCCTCAGCGAGGACGAAGCTCTGCTCTCCCAGCTCTTCCAGCATCGCTTCAACAAAGGCTCCGGCCTCGAAGGCCACAGCTTCGGAAACTTATTCCTGGCGGCCTTAACTTCCATCACTGAAGATTTTGCCGAAGCGGTGCGGCTTTCCTCAGAAATTCTCGTCACCCGTGGTCACATCCATCCTGCCACGACCTCAAACATCGAACTCGAAGCCCTGATGGAAGACGGCACCCGCGTTCGCGGTGAGACCAAAATTACCGCCAGCAGAGGCCGCATCCAGGAATTGTTTCTGGTTCCTCCCGATGTCGAACCTTTGCCGCAAACGCTGGACGCCATAGCCGGCGCCGATATCATCAGCATCGGACCAGGCTCGCTCTTTACCAGTCTTATTCCCAACTTGCTGGTGCGCGGCATCGCCGAGGCCATCGTTACTTCACCCGCCACCAAGGTTTACATCTGCAATCTGATGACGCAGGCGAACGAGAGCCTTGGCCTCACCGCGGCCGATCACATTCGCGCGCTCAATCGCCATGCCGGGCAACAACTTTTTGACTACGCTCTCATCAACCGCACGCCGGTATCGGATGAGCTAAAGGCAAAGTACGCGCTCGAAGGCGCCTGTCAAATCGTCGCCGATCTCGAGGCCATTGAAGCTCTCGGCGTGATCCCCGTGCTGGGAGATTATTTGGAAGAGGCCGGGGTCGCGCGCCACAACACGGCCCGCGTGGCCAGCGATTTAGTACAGCTTGGATCGCAACCCGCGAGCGAGCGCAAGGTCCGGGCTTCCGAGAAGTCTTAAGCTTTCTTCCTTCCCCCGGCGCTTCGCAGTCGCTAAAATGTTCGGATATGACGTCGCCAGAGAAAGTCTCGAGCCTTGAAGTCGCGCAGCATCCATCGACAGCCAAAATGAAATGGCGGATGATCGCTTGCCTTTTCTTGATTCTCTCGCTGACCGGCATAGCCGCGGCACAGAAGGATGAGGAAGGGCCTGTTGCGGTTCTGACTTTTCTCGTCATCAAAGAGGATAACGGCAAACCCATACGCAACGCCGCCGTAATCATGCATCCCGTCAGCGCCGACGGTAAACAGAGCCGCGGCGGACTCGAACTCAAAACCAACAATGATGGCAGAACCAGCTTCGATGACGTTCCTTACGGCAAGTTACGCGTGCAGGTTTTGGCCAGCGGCTTCCAGACCTTCGGCGAAGACTACGAAGTGGACAAGGCAAAGTTAGACTTGACCATCAAACTAAAACGTCCGCAAGGGCAATACTCTATCTACGAAAACCATCCCGAGGAAAAGAAGGACGACAAAACGCCGCCACCTCCCGATCCAAACGCGAAGCCACAATAACCGACCACTAACGACGAGTAAAATCCTGCTTATGCCCTATCTTCTGAAAACCGAACCGACTGTATATTCCTTCGCCGATCTGCAACGCGACCAGACCACGATCTGGGATGGTGTCACCAATCCTGTCGCAGTCAAGAATCTGCGCGGCATGAAGCCGGGAGATCAGTTGGTGATATACCACACCGGAGATGAAAAGAGCGCCGTGGGAACCGCCTCGGTCGTCTCGGTCGAAACCGGCGATCCCAAGAATCCGCAAATAAAAATCAAAGTTGGCAAACCCATCGCCAAGCCCGTCACCCTGGCCGAGATAAAAGCCGACAAATTATTCGCCGACTCTCCCCTGGTGCATCAAGGGCGACTAAGCGTAGTCCCCCTCACCGGCCCTCAGCATAAATTCATCACCGGTTCATAAGCGGCGTTCCGAAAATTCACAGCGCTTTCGCATCCCGCCGGATCAGCGCGTGATCGACGAAAAAGCCGATACCGACCGCCAGCGGAATGATCCCAAACGTCGCCGCGATCATCGCATCCGGCTCGACTCGTCCGATGAGGGCGAAGGTCGCGATGTAACCGACAGCTCCAGCCACCAGAAGAATTCCCGAGCGCCGCGAGCGCGCCGCCTCCGAAAGTTCCGGCTGCATCGGTATTTCAACTCCGCGCGCGATGGCCGCCATGCGCTCTTCGCTGCGCAGCTTACGCACCCGGAAAAACGTATACATCGCCGCCATCGGAATCCCCAGGGACATCACCACCGCCGCCAGTCCAACCAAATTACCGTCCATAAATGCCTCCTGATCCAGCGCGGGTTCGATCGCACCGTCTGGTCAAATGTAGTTACGGCAGTCCGCAAAAAAAGTTCCCCGTTTCAAGACTTTCGGCCGACTTACAAAACTTTGCAAAACTCCCTGCCGCCCGCTAGCAACCCTGTGACATCCTAGGGGTTCTTAGCCAGTGACGGCCTCGGGCCGTTCTCTGTCTCCATAAGCCACTTCGGCGTATCTGCTGAAACAAAAGAGGAATTGTAAGAATGAAATTAAAAGTCTCCTGGATGAATCTCCCGTTCCTCCGTCAATCGCACTTCCCCTATATGCAAGCGGCCGGCTTCCTGGGATTGCTCTTCTTACTCCTCCCTGTGCACGCGCAAGACTCCCCAAGGCCGGACACCCCAAAAAATGATTCGCAGGAGAAAGCTTCGCCGGCACAGGACTCGCAGGAAAAGGTCGACGTCAACGACGTGTCGCGCACCTACGTCGTCCATCTGCCCCAAGGCTACAACCAGCAGCAACACTATCCGGTTGTCATTCTTCTGCACGCACGAAATCAGGATGCCGGCGATATGGCGGGAATCACCCACTTCAATCGTCTGGCCGACAAAGACAGCATTATCGCCGTCTATCCCAACGCCGCACACGGCTCATGGAACATAGGAGTGCACGCGGAACAAGTAAATCAAGGAATGCAGCCGCGCCGCGGAGGTGGCGGGCGTCGCGGAGGGTGGGGAGGCTATCCCGGCGGAGGCGGCGGATACCCAGGCGGTGGTGGTGGCGGATATCCCGGCGGCGGAGGCGGAGGTGGCGGCCAGGGTGGAGGACAAAATCCTGAAGAAACCAGGAACCGGCCCGAGCCACCGGACGATGTTGCCTTCCTCAACCAAATGCTGGACCAGCTTCCCATGAAGTATTCCGTAGACACTCGCCGCATTTACGCCACCGGCCTGGGCGATGGTGGCTTTATGGCCCTGCGCGTGGGTTGCAACATGGCGGATCGCGTAGCCGCAATCGCCGCAGTCGGCGCCGCGATGCCCAAGACCATGATCTGTCTTCCGGCACGCGCCGCATCCGCGCTTTTCATCAACGGCACAGACGACCCCATAGTTCCCGACAACGGCGGCACTTACAAACCCGGCCGCTTCCACGTACTCTCCGCAGAAGATAGCGCCAAGACCTGGGCAAAGTTCGATCACTGCGGCGACAAACCCGAACAGGCGAAGTTGCCGTCGGCGGAAAAGGGCGGGAAGGAAACGAAAACCTATACCTACAGCGGCTGCCAGGATAATGCTCAGGTCGTGCTCTACAGCGTGAGGAATGGCGGTAACACCTGGCCCGGAGGCGAGCAGTACATGAGCGAAAAAGAAGTCGGCAAGACCAGCAACGCTCTCAACGCCAACGACGCCATCTGGAATTTTCTGGTGACGAAGAAGATTGCAGGGGAAAGCGGCACAGAAAAATAAGGCTATTCCAGGTGCGCCTGCGCATCTGGATAAAACTTGGCGATCATGCGTCCTGTCATTAAGCCGCCCTCGTACTCCGGAATGATCACTTCGTCCGCGCCCGAGTTACGCATGGCTTGAGCATAGCGGGACTGCCCAGCCCGCGTGATGATCCGCGCTTTCGGATTCAACGACTTCGCAGTAACCGTGATGTAAAGATTGTCCGCATCGTTGTCGATGACAATGCACACTCCGCGCGCCCGCTCGATTCCGGCAGATTGCAGCACGTCGTGCCGTTTGGCATCGCCCTGAATGGCCAGCACTTTTTCCTTCAGCAGTTCCCGGCATAAACCTTCGTTGGTCTCAATCAATACAAAAGGAATTTTCAGCCGGTTCAACTGGTCCACCACTGTTCTCCCCACTTGTCCGTAGCCGCAGATGATGAAGTGATCGCGTAATTTTTCAATGCTGACGTCGTTGACCATGGTTCTCCAGGCCTCCATTCCCTGCCGGTTGAAGATCGTGACCGCAACCCGTTCCGCTACCCAGATCTGAAACCCGAAGACGCAGCAATACACAAAAATCGAAAACAGCTTGGTCGAATTGTGAACGCGGCGGGCGTCGATTGCGTGCGGCTGGATCATCCAGAACAGCGCATCCTGCCAGCTCAGCGCCTCCAGTTGCCTATAGACCAGCACACACATCAGGCTGAATGCGGCAAACACCACAAACGGCAGCCACAACCGCCGCAAGAACAACAGCAGGATTCGGAACATGAGGCAGGAATACTACAGTAAGTCTAAGCCAAGAACAACGGCAATGGCGATTCTCAAAAACCTATTAACCCAATCGATTTCTCGAATTTGTAGAAAAGTAAAAACCACCTCTCGCTATCCGGGGTAGCCGCCAGAATTCTGCCCCCTCAGAGAATTAATTGTCTCAACTCACGCCGCAGAATTTTTCCCGAAGCCGTTTTGGGGACGACCTCCACAAAATGCACTTCGCGCGGCTGCTTGTAGTGAGTTAATCGTTCTCCGACGAAAGTGCACAACTCGTCTTCCATCTTTTTGCCGTTCGCAAATCCGTCCCGCAGAGCGATGAACGCCACCGGAATCTCTCCCGCCGTGGCATCCGGACGCCCTACGACTCCACACTCGCGCACCGCGGGATGCTCCAGCAACACCGCTTCCACCTCCGCCGGCGCCACCGGAAATCCTTTGTACTTGATCATCTCTTTGCGCCGGTCAACGACACGGTAAAAACCTTCGCGATCCCGCGTGACAATGTCGCCCGACCAATACCATCCGTCGCGCAGCACTGCCGCGGTTGCCTCCGACTCTTTCCAATATCCCTGCATGAACTGCGGACCACGCATCACTAATTCTCCTGGCTGATCCAGCGCCACCTCACCCGCACCGCCCGCAGACAAAGCAAGATTCTCAGTCCCCACCACGCGGCACTCCGTCTGCACCAGAGGATGTCCAATCGAATCCGGCCGGTAAAGCTCAGGCTCCAGATATCCCACATGCGTTACCGGCGAGGCCTCCGTCATGCCATAACCCTGGCAAACCAAAATGCCCGTCAGAGCCGTGAACCTTCGCGGCAAGTCCGGCGCCAGCGGCGCAGCCCCAGACTTCACCCAGTGCAGCTTGTGATCTCTTGGAAATTGTCCCGCCTCCGCTGCCAGGCACAAGGCGTTCATCGCCGGAGGAACCATCAGCATGGTAGTGATCGATTCTTCCACCAGCAACGAACAAACCTGCGCAACGTTGAAACGCGGCATCAGCACCAAAGTCGCGCCCATCATCAGCATCGGATTCAGCGCCACGTTCAGACCGTAGATGTGGTACAGCGGCAGGAAGCAAAGCAGATTGTCAGTTGATTTCAGCGGCGCCGCGCCCGGTCCTATCAACTGATACACGTTCGCCACAAGGTTGTAATGCGAGAGCATTACCCCCTTGGGCAACCCCGTCGTGCCGCTCGAATACGGCAGCGCCGCCAAAGTCTCCTGCGATCCGCGTTCCGGCCCTGGCAACTTCGCGCTCACCGGTTTCAGCAAATTGGAAAACGGCTCGCTTCCACTTCCCTGCTCCCGCGTGGAAAATACTCGCCGCAGATTCGGCAGCCCCGCCAGATTAATTCCAGCAATATTCTGCGCGTCTGTAATCAGCAACACCGCGCCCGAATTCTGCAACTGATATCGCACCTCCCGCTCGCGATACGTGGGATTCAGGAGCGTCGGAATCGCGCCCGCCAATGTCGCCGCATGGTAAGCCACACAGAACTCCCAGCAATTCGGCAAGAAGATCGCGAGCACTTCACCCGGGCTGACCCCGGCCGCCACCAGACCTCGCGCCAGTGCTTCCACAGTTTCGCCATACTCGGCATAAGTCATCCGCCGTCCACACGAAGCATCCACCAGCGCAGTTTTCTGCGCATGCTTTCGGCAGGACGCCAAAATCGCATCGTGGACAAAAATATTTGTGGGATCAGCGTAGAGTTCAGTGCGCAACATGGGCGGGATGATTGTAGCGGAAACGAGTGTAGCGGAAAGCCCGCGAGCGCGCTGCGAGCCACTCATCAGGATTCTCGCTCGTCCTACAGCTCCTCCTACAGCACTCCGCCAGTCTTCACCGCCAGAATATTCAGTGCCATCTCCAGCTTCGTAATGGCTGCGCCGAGTTCCGGATGCGTTCCGATCTTTTCCTGCAAGGTCTTCAGAATCTTGTGTGCACTTGCGACATGCCCCGCGGCCTGGGCTGGATCCTGCTCGGGATTGCGTTCGTTTTGTTTCTCCATAGCCACCCGCTTCCCTTATGCTCTCTCAATTCTATACAGCTTCGCACACTTATTCTTCGGATCGGGTAGGCAGGTGGGTAAATTTGAAGAAGACTCTCACCACGAAGGACACAAAGTGACACGAAGGAAATTCCCTCAATGAAGCCCTTCGTGATACTTAGTGTCCTTCGTGGTTGATGGATTTTATTCTGCCCGGAGTTCAGAGGTCCTAACTCGCCAGCCTGCGCAGAAATTCGCGTTCGTCCATGCGATACTTGAAGGCTTTCCGTCCGTCGATGAACACGACCGGCACTTCGTCGTTGAACTGCCGCCGCAGCTCGGTGTCGCTATCCACGTCCACTTCCCGCCACGTGAAGCCGCCGCGGCGTGAGAGTTTCGTCAGACTTTCCTTCACCACCTCGCACAAATGGCAACCCTTGCGCGAGTAGATGACGACTTGGCGAAACTCTGGCACGCCGCGATTGTACCGTTCCCGGCGCATGTTCTGGCAACAAAAAAAGCAACGAATCACACCAGCCTGGTCCGACCAGTTCGGGAATAGGTCCAGGTTTCCAATCCAGGAGTAGAATCCGAAAATGTCTGCACTCGATTCCAAGCCGCTGCGCGGCAAAGCCTGTCTCATCACCGGCGCCGCCCGCCGTCTCGGACGCGCCTCTGCCCTCGCTCTTGCCCAGGCCGGCGCCGATGTTGCCATCACCTACCGCAATTCCGCAGGCGAGGCCCAACAGACGGTCGTCGATCTGGCCAGCTTCGGCGTTCGCGCCTTCGCGTTCCGCTGCGATGTCACCGACGAAGCCAGCGTCAAATCCATGATGAAAGATGCCGGACGCGAACTCGGCCGCATCGACATCCTGGTCAACAATGCCGCCAACTATGCTACCGCCGATTTCGAGCGCCTCACCCTGCGCCAGTGGGATGATATCTTTGCTTCCAATACTCGCGGACCATTCCTGGTCTCACGCGAAGCTCTGAAATGGATGCGCCGAAAGCGTACCGGCGCGCTTCGTTCAGCAAAAATCGAGGCCAAAATCATCCACATGGGTTCCCTCGGTGGTCTCCGTCCCTGGGCTACACACGCACATTACTGCTCCTCAAAAGCCGCATTGCACATGCTCACCAAGGTGATGGCCAAAGCCCTCGCTCCTGAGATTGCTGTGAACGCTGTCGCACCCGGCATGATCGATCTGGGTGAGAAGTCAGCCGCCGGATTTATGCGCCGCATGGCGAAACAAACCCCCATGCAACGTAACGGCCGCGCCGATGAAATCGCAGCCGCAGTTCTTTTCTTCGCTACCGCGCCGCAATTCATCACCGGTCAGATTCTCGCGATCGATGGAGGCTTAGGCCTCTGATCAGAAGGTCGCAAGAGGACTTGGGGTGGGACTCTGTGGGAACAGCCGCCCTCGGCTGTCCAGACGAGCGCAGCTCGCATCCTCGGAACCCGCCAGATCTCTTTTGCCTGCTCCCATCCCCAAGGTATAGTTGAAAAAATGAAGAAATCCGGGAACGTCATTTCATCAACCACTTCCAGCACTACCGCGCCCCGCGTAGCCGTCGCCATCATGGCCGCCGGCAAAGGCACTCGCCTGAAGTCACAACTCCCCAAAGTGCTGCATGAGGTTGGAGGCAAGCCGCTGCTGGCGCATGTCATCGCCGCAGCCAAACAGGTGGTTCCAGCAAACGATGTATTCGCCATCATCGGCCATGAAGCCGACCGCGTCCGCGCCGCCCTGGCGCCGGCCGGCATAAATTTCGTCCTGCAACCGGAGCAGCGCGGCACCGGCCATGCCCTGATGGTGGCGCAGTCTGCCCTGTCCGGCTACGACCACGTCGTCGTTCTTTCCGGCGACGCTCCACAAATTACGCCGCAGACCATCGCCCACCTGCTCAACTTTCATCTCGACGAGCAAGCCGCCATGACCCTCCTCAGCGCCGACCTCGACCAACCCACCGGCTATGGCCGCGTACTCCGAAAAAATTCCCGCAGTGCGGAAGTCCAAGCCATCATGGAAGAAAAATCCGCCAGCCCCGCGCAGAAAAAGATTCACGAGATCAATGCCGGGTTCTACGTCTTTGCCGTGCCGCAATTGTTCTCGCACATCGCGAAACTCTCCACCACGAACTCACATTCGGAGTATTACCTCACCGATATGGCTCGGGTCTTGCACAAAGCCGGGGAGCGGGTGGTGGTATGGAAGACGGAAAACTCCGCCGAAGTACTCGGCGCCAATACTCGCGCGGAACTCTCCTTGCTCGACCATCAAATGCGCGTGCGGAAGTGCCACGAACTGATGGCCGCCGGAGTAACGATCTTTTATCCCGAAACCTGCGTGATTGACAGCGACGTAGAAATCTCCTCCGACACCGTCATCGAACCCTTCGTTCAGATTTTAGGCCGCTCGCGCATCGGCGCCAGTTGCCGCATTCGCTCCTACAGCGTGATTCACGATTCCGAGCTCGCCGATGGAGTTCTGCTCCGCCCCGGCTGCATTCTGGAGGAGTCCCGCGTTGGCCGCAATGCCATCCTCGGACCGTATTCTCATCTGCGCCCCGGCAGCGACATCGGAGAAGACGCGCACATCGGCAACTTCGTCGAAACGAAAAAGATCAGGCTGGGCAAGGGATCGAAGGCCAACCACCTTACCTACCTCGGCAACGCCGAAATAGGCGCGGGAGTGAACATCGGCGCCGGCACCATCACCTGCAACTACGATGGCGCTTACAAGCACACCACGGTGATCGAGGATGGAGCCTTCATCGGGAGTGATACAACTCTGGTCGCGCCAGTGCGCGTAGGTAAAGGAGCCTACATCGGCGCCGCATCGTGCATCACCAGCGACGTTCCCCAGGATGCACTGGCCATCGGACGGGCCCCGCAGATCGTAAAGGAAGGCTGGGCCAGCGCGAAGCGCGCCGCACGGAAAAGATCCGCGGAGGAAAAGAATGGAGACGAAGAACCGGCTGCTGGTAAGAGAGCAGTCAGGCTACGAGATTAAGGGCGAAAATCCTCGCGCCCCAGAAAAGACCAACCACGAGGGCTCGGGAAGGGCACGACTTCAGTCGTGCCGCAAAAACTATCCTGACGCCACGCGGCTTCAGCCGCTGAGGTGCGCTCGAACCTCAATATTTTTGTCCTAGTGCGAAACTGCTGCAAACAACTCCGAGTGCATGATCGACTGAAACTGCTGATCGCTCGATTTGAAATGGAAATTTACGTCCGAGCCGTCGGAATCCACGGTGGTGTTGTCCATCGCCAATTTTTCGGGCGCGGTCGCGCTCATTTTTTTGTAAAGCAGACCAGCCTTCACCAGCGAAGACAACGTAGCCGCGCTCATCGAATCGGAGGATACCACGGTCAGATCGAAGTTCACGCCTCCGTTAAAACTCATGGTGTAGCGCGATCCCAGCAACCGCTTCTTGATCGTGTCATAGTCGGCGACCTTGGCCGCATCGCCCAGCGCGGACCGCATCACGTTCTGCGTCCCCAGCTGATCCAGGATGCTCCACACCGGCGCGGAATCCACGCTCGACATCATGTCAGCCATAGTCTGATTGGTATCGAGGCCCAGGACCTCCCCATCGCGCACATCAAGTGCGATCCGCACCGCGACTGAATCGCCGAACAGCAGCGTGCTATCGTCCAGAAATGTCATCACCATTCCTCCATCCATCGGATAGATATTGATGGTGTTGTGATACTTTGTAGGCTTAATTTTGCGCGCCGTCATCTTTTTCAGCACCGCCTTCATGGCAAACGGCCCCGCCGCTACGCCTACGCCCTTGATGCCCTGCTTTGCGGTACGGAACGAGGCAAACGTCAGAGTGTCGACATCTTTATCGGGATCGATGCCAATTCCCTTCAGCGCGCCCTCGAACTGCTTCAGGTTATCCGGCAGCAGTTGTTGTTTGAGCTGCATCGCGGTCGGAGAATCCTTCATCGCCCGGTAATCCACCGAAATTAATTGTTGCAGATCTCCCGGAACCACCGCGCGCGCCGATGAATTCAAGGGCATTGCGTTGGCAACGCCCAGAAAAAGCACAGCCAGAACCACGGCGCTTAGACAAGCCTTGACCGATTTCATAACGGATACGGACCTCACGTATAGGTTTCCTGAGCTGAAGTTTCCTGAAAACTGAACGGAACAGGACCTGCATCTTGCAGCTTAGATGCGAGATCAGGTCCTACCGTTACTGCGATCACTATTCTAAGCCACGAAAGCGGTTCCCTAACCACCAAAGGTGCTAGCCCTATGACGAAAATGGAACCTCACGCTGGAACAGAAGTTTCGGGGAAATTCATTATTCCCGTCGCACCGCCCCGAGTAGTGTAAGATTCATGTGTTCGCTACCGCACACACTAAAGACCCATTCCGGGCGCACGAAATCACCGCACGCGCACTAAGAGAAATCAGGGAACTATTGAAAATCCTACTGTACAACCCCGACAACGGGGTTACCCGCAATTTCATGCCGCATCTCTGGATGTTCCTCCTACAATCCCTCACTCCCACGGACCACGAAGTTGTCCTGATCGACGGCAACGCCCAGCCCATGGACGAAGCCGCAATCGCCCGCTATGTAATCGAGCAAGAAATTGATCTGGTCGGCATCGGCGCCATGACCAGAATGATCGCCAAGGCCTATCGCATGGCGGACGCAGTCCGCGCCGTCGGCGTTCCCGTAGTGATGGGCGGCCCTCATGTCACCGAAATGGCGGATGAGGCTCTCGGCCGCGACGGCGGCCCTCGTCACGCGGACGCAGTAGCTCTCGGCGAAGCCGATGAAACCTGGCCGCGAATCGTGGAAGACGCCGCACGCGGCGAATTGAAAGACATCTATGCGCCGGTCGACGCCGTAGGAAAAGAGCTCAAGCCCTCGCTCAAACCGTATCCGGTAATTCCCTGGGACACCCTCGATCTGCAACAATTCAACCTTGTCCCCAAGTTTTTTCACCACTGGCTGCAGAAACACGGAGAAGGTTGGGGAACGTTCCGCATCATACCCGTCGAATCGGGACGCGGCTGTCCCTATGGCTGCGAGTTCTGCACGGTAACCGGATTCTTCGGCGACTCCATTCGCTTCCGCACCAATGAAAGTGTCGTCAACGAACTCCTGCTTCTCAAAGCTCGCTCCAGAAAAGAGCGCGGACAAATTGCCGTCTTCTTTATCGACGACAATTTCGCCATCAACCTCAAGCGCACCAAGTCCCTGCTGCGCGATATCATCGCCGCCGGCGCACAGCTGAATTGGATCGCGCAGATCAGCGCCAACCTCCTGCGCGATGAGGAACTAGTTGACCTGATCGCCGCCTCCGGCGGCAAGTGGATCTTTATCGGCATGGAGTCCATCGATCCGGCCAACCTGAAAGACGTAAATAAGGGCTTCAACAAGCCGGAGGAATACGCCGCGGTGCTTGAGCGCCTCGCCCAGCGCAACGTCTACGCCATCACATCATTCATCTTCGGTATGGATAACGACACCGTCGGCGCCGCCGAACGCACGCTCGCCCAAGTCCGCACCTGGCCGCCCGGTCTGCCCATCTTCGGC
>JBAVUV010000546.1:0-2787 GCA_049696955.1 Candidatus Sulfotelmatobacter sp.
ATGAAACTCCTCTCGCCCCGCCAGATCCCCAGCGCTCATCGCTCCTTGTCCCTCGGTCACAACTTTAAAATTCTGCGCCGCGCCCAACTCGCTGACCACGCCATCCACCTGCTGAAAGCATCGCACCGAGTATGCCCCCGGCAGCACCAGCGTCCCATGCGACGATGCCGGAGGAAAATCCTCATCCTCGTCGTGATGCTCCGGCAACACCACCACCGGATATCTCAAATCCCATGCCGCCCGCTGAAATCCTGACTCAATGCTCCCCTCCACCCTGCGAATCGCCGCACCCGATTCGTCATAAACCAAAAAATAAACTTCCGGCTTCCGCTCCTCCGCCTCCGCCCTCAATTCGTCATTCGTCGGATAAGCCAGCGTCTGATTTTTCTTCGCCGCCTCTTTCTCCGCCTCCTGGCGCTTCTCCTTCTTGGTCTTTAGCTTGTCCTTCAAGTAAACCGTGAACACCGCCCCAAACGGAGGATTCTCCGCCGTATAAAAAGCATCCCCCTGAAATCCTTTCCTCGGACCACCCAGCGGATGCCGCTCGATATAAAGCAACGCATCCTTCACCGGAAAAGCCGCCGCAGCCTGCCCGAACGATTCCGCCTTCATCCCGCGCAGCGCCGAAATATCGTCGAGCACATAAAACCCGCGCCCAAACGTCGCAATCACCAGATCGCCCTCGCGCGTTTGTTCCACCATATCCCGCACCGCAATCGTCGGCAGTCCGCCCTTCAACTGCACCCAATGCCCTCCGCCATCGACCGTAAAAAACACCCCATACTCCGTCCCCGCAAAAAGCAGATTCGCATTCACGGCGTCTTCCGCAAACGCCAGCACCGGTCCGTTCTCCGGCAAATTCCCCGCAATCGAACTCCACGTCTTCCCCGCGTCCGGCGAGCGCAACAAATAGGGTTTGAAGTCCCCATTCTTATGATTGTCGAATGCCGCATAAACTGTATTCGTGTCGTGCGACGAAGCCGCCAGCCGGCTCACATAAGTTATATCGGGAACGCCGGCAAACTTTTCGTACTTTGTCCAAGTCTGCCCGCTGTCGTTCGTAACTTGAATCAACCCATCATCCGTCCCCACGTAAATCAGACCTTCCTTCATCGGCGACTCCGCCAGCGCCACAATATTTCCATACAACGACGTCGACTGATTCTTCGCTACCGCGTCCGGCTCCCACACTCGTCCCATCACCGGCAATTTATTGCGATCCATCTGCCGCGTCAGATCGCCACTGATCGCCTTCCACGAATCTCCCCGGTCATCGCTGCGAAACAGTTTATTCGCCGCAAAATAAAGTCGTGTGTGCGAATGCGGCGAGATAATCACCGGTGAATCCCAATTCCATCGCAGCGGAGATTCGCCCTTGCCCTCCTGCGGCTGCAAAACCATCTCCTGCCCCGTCGGCTTGTCATGCCGCACCAGCACCCCATACTGCGACTCCGAATAAATCGTGTTTGCATCTACCGGATCCACTACCGATCGAAAACCATCCCCACCCGTAGTCACGAACCAATCCGAATTCATAATCCCGTTAACGTTGCGCGTGCGCGCCGGCCCGCACCAGGAAAAATTATCCTGCGTCCCGCCGCACACGTCATAGAAGGGAAGCGCATTGCTCACCGCCACGTCATAAAACTGCACCGTCGGCAGATTCGCCTTGAACTGCCAGCTCTTCGCATCATCCCAGGTCTCGTACATCCCGCCATCCGACCCCAGCAGCCAATGCTTCGTATCATCCGGATCGATCCAGATCGCATGATTGTCCCCGTGATGATTCACCTCTGCGACTTTTTTCAAAGTCTTCCCGCCATCCAGCGACTCCCGCAGATTCACATTCATCACAAAAATGCGATCCACATTCTTCGGATCGCAAACCACCCGCGCGTAATACATCGCTCCCAAATCGAATTCATTCCGCTTCTCCCAGGTCACCCAGCGATCACTCGACCGGAAAATTCCTCCCTTGCCATCCGCCGCCTCAATCGTGGCATACACCACATTTGGATCAGCCGCCGACACCGCCAGCCCAATCCTGCCCATATCCACCGTCGGCAATCCGGATTTCAATTTGTTCCACGTCGCCCCCGCATCGGTCGATTTATAAATCGCGCTCTCCGGCCCGCCATCGATCAAGGTAAAAACATGCCGCCGCCGCTGGTAAGCCGCCGCATAAACAATGTCCGGATTCGAGGGATCGATCGCCACATCCACCACGCCCGTGTTCTCGCCGATAGTCAGCACCGCCTTCCAATTCTTCCCGCCGTCCACACTCTTATAAAGTCCGCGATCCCCGCCCGCTCCCCACAAGGGCCCCTCCGCCGCCACGTAAACCACCTTCGAATCCCGCGGATCGATCACCACCCGCCCAATATGCTCCGACTTCTTCAATCCCAAATTCTGCCAGTCTTTCCCGCCATCATCCGACCGGTAAATCCCATCGCCATACGAAACGCTGCGCTGCGAGTTGCTCTCGCCCGTCCCCACCCAAACCACCGCCGGATCGTTCGGATCGAGAGTGACCCATCCGATCGAATATGACGCCTCCTTATCAAACAGCGGAGTCCACGTCGTGCCATCATTCACCGTCTTCCACACCCCGCCCGAAGCCACGCCCACGTAATACTCAAACTTATTTTTCGGATTCACCGCAATCGACATCACCCGCCCCGATGCGACCGCCGGACCAATCGACCGAAACTTCAGCCCGGCAAAAGTCTCCGCAGTCATTCCACCCTTCTTCTCTTCATCTTTATCTTTCTTGTCTTTATCTTTATC
>JBAVUV010000547.1:0-3446 GCA_049696955.1 Candidatus Sulfotelmatobacter sp.
AGAAACCGGCCAGCCAGTGCTCAATGTCCGATTGCGGAGCAGCAAACGCAGCATCGTCCACTGTGTTGTCCAGGGTGGGCTTCGGAAGAGCGGAACGATCCAGTTTTCCGTTCGCCGTCATCGGCAGGCATTTAAGCTTCACGAACGTTGCCGGCACCATGTAGTCGGGAAGCGATTCCCCAAGAAAAGAGCGGAGCTGTACCGAAGTAAGAACTGCGCCTGGCGCCGGAACAATATATGCGGCCATGCGCATCTCGCCGGAATCGTGTTCGTGAGCGGCGACGCAACTCGAATTGATCGCGGGGTGCCGATTCAGCGCCGCGGTGATTTCGCCCGGTTCGACGCGATAGCCGCGGATCTTGATCTGCTCATCCTTCCGTCCCATAAATGCGATTCCACCATCCGGAAGCTTGCGAGCGAGATCGCCTGAGCGGTAAAGACGCGCCCCGGCCTTGCTGCTGAAAGGGTCCGCTATAAATTGTTGCGCCGTCAGTTCAGGCAGATTTAAATATCCACGCCCAACTCCCGCGCCTCCGATTAAGAGTTCTCCAGGAGTGCCATCGGAGACAAGTTTTAATTCCTCATCAACGATGTAGATCTCAACGTTTTCGATAGGTTGTCCGATGGAGGGCGTGCCTTGGGTTTGGTCACCGGGCATAATTTCCCCAGAAGTCGCTACCACCGTACACTCGGTTGGACCGTAATTGTTAATCAAAGTGAAAGGCAGTCCGCGCGGTGGGTAGCGACGGAGGCAATCTGCACCGGTCAACAAAAACCGAAGTGAGGTTTGAGTTGGCCACTCCAGATCGATCATCTGCTCGGCGACGGCTGTGGGAACGAAGCTGACAGTTATTGCGTTGGCAACCATCCAGTCTCGAAAATGATCTGGCGCGGTGCGAATGGACTCGTCTACAACGTGGACGCTTGCGCCCATCGTCAGGTACGGCCACATCTCCCAAACGCTGGCATCAAAGCCCGGACTGGCCTGTAGCGTAGCTCGGTCGGCCGCCGTGATGTTAAGAGCGCGCTGATGCCAACGCACCAGGTTCAGCAAGTTAGCATGAGTGATCTGCACACCCTTGGGTCGCCCAGTTGAACCCGAAGTGAAAATGACGTACGCGCAATCCTCGGGATTCGTCTTAAAGTTTGGGGCTGCGGTGGAATGACTGAGAACCTCGCCTTCTGGGGAGTCGATAACAATCTTTTTCCAATTTCCTGAAGGCAGTTTGTTGGCGACCGAAGAATGGGTCAACACAACCGGCGCAGCAGAATCTTCCAAAAGCATTGCAAGTCGGGCAGAAGGATAGTTGGGATCTAATGGCACATAAACGCCGCCCGCTTTCAATACTGCCAAAGCAGCCGTTGCCAGTTCCGGAGAGCGCTCGAAGAAGAGAGCGACAGGAACCTCCGCCCTGATTCCGAGCGAACGTAGAAAGTTGGCCAATTGATTGGCTCGCGCATTCATATCCCCGTAACTGAGCTTTCGTTCGCCGTCTGCGATAGCAACGGCGTCAGGAACTGCGCGGGCTTGCATTGCTACTAATTCGTGGACGTACATAAAGAGAATCTAAAGAATCAAGCGATTAAATCAATACCTGCACTTGTACCGTTCGTCGCACTATACTGGCTGCTTGCCGTCAAGTACCCGCTGAAGCAAACTCTGCAATTCAGAGGACGACAGAGTATCTAATTGTGCCAGCAGAGCTTCGCGGCTCGCCACCTGGTTCCGTGGACGCCGTTGCAGAATTGGGGAGCGAGCTTTCAAGCCCATCGCCTGTGCCTTCTGCACTTCTAGCGCCAGGCCGGCAATCGTCGGCGCTTCAAACACGCTGCGCACCGCCAACTCCACTTCAAAGATCCGCCGGATTCGCGCCGTCACCTGCAGTACCAGCAACGAATGTCCACCCAGCTCGAAAAAGTTCTGCTCGATTCCCACCTGCTCCACTTGCAACAACTCCTGCCAGATTTCCGCCAGCTTTGCTTCCACTTCATCCCGCGGTGCGGTCAACTCCTCGCGGTCCACCAGCGGTTTGCCATGACCTGCCAGCGCTGTGCGATTCACCTTCCCGCTCGGCAATAACGGCAAGGCTTCCACCCGCCAGAAGCTGGACGGCACCATGTGTTCTGGCAATTTGGTTCGCAGATAACGGCGCAACTCTCCCGCCGAAGGCGCTGCATCGTTCTTCATCACCAAATATGCCGCCAGCTTCTGCTGCTCGCCTTCGCCGCTGACGACCACTACGGCTTCGGCGA
Organism: Candidatus Sulfotelmatobacter sp.; assembly: GCA_049696955.1. Lineage (GTDB taxonomy): Bacteria > Acidobacteriota > Terriglobia > Terriglobales > Acidobacteriaceae > Sulfotelmatobacter. Next base: position 2,254 of record JBAVUV010000547.1, read on the forward strand.
CGTCTTCGTGAGCGACGAGCACGGACTCGATTTCGCCCAACTCGATGCGCAATCCGCGGAGCTTGACTTGGTTGTCGACCCGACCCAAATACTCGATCTCGCCATTGCTCCGATAACGGCCTAAGTCTCCGGTGCGATAGAGGCGCGGCGACAGATCCGCCGCCAGCCAGTTGGCAACAAAACGATCCGCTGTCAGCTCCGGCCGCTTCAGATATCCTCGCGCCAGGTTATCCCCGCCGACAAAAATCTGACCGCGAATTCCGATGGGGGCGGCTTCGCCGCACTCATCCACCAAATAGACCTGCGTATTGCTGATTGGCCTGCCAATCGCCACCGATAGAGCTATGTCTCTTCCCGAACACTGGTGGCAAGTTACATCCGCCGCAACTTCCGACGACCCATAAATATTGAGCAGAGTGGCTTCGGGAAAAGCCTCATGAAACCGTTTGGCCAAATCTGCCGGCAGAATCTCTCCACTGCACGACCAGAGCCACAGGTCGGGCACTCGAGTCTGCAGATTTGGCTGATGATCGAGAAGCGTGCGCAACAAAGACGGCACCAGGACGATACGAGTCACGCGCTCTCGTGCCAGTACCTCCAGCATCTCCTCAGGATCGCGAACTGCCTCCTGCGGAATGATTACGTTTGGAATTCCCGCTAGCAACGGACCAAAGATCTCCCAGATGGAATCAACGAATCCCAAGTTTGTCTTTTGGCAACAAACTTCTTCGGCTTTGAAGGGATAAGTTCTCCACATCCAGGAAAAGCGATTCATCGAGGCCCGGTGCGTTCCTTCTACGCCCTTCGGAACTCCTGTTGAACCGGAGGTGTAGATCACGTATGCGCGTTGATCACTCGAAACTGAGACGGCAGGGTTGCGGCTAGCCTCATCGCTGAGATCATCATTGCTGAGATCCTCGTTGCCAAGATCATCGTTCGTTGTATCCAACACGACGATGTTCTGCGCGTTGCCCGGGAGCTCGGCTTTGATCGAGGAATGAGTAACAATGCTCGACAGCGCGGCATCTTCAATCAAGAACTTGAGGCGTTCGAGCGGATATGCCGGATCGAGGGGAACATAAGCAGCACCAGCTTTGAGCACGCTCAGGAGTGCGATCACCATCTCCGGAGAACGCTCGAGAAAAATCCCAACCAGAGAACCCGGCCCAACTCCGCTCTGTATGAGTCTGTGC
>JBAVUV010000548.1:0-1533 GCA_049696955.1 Candidatus Sulfotelmatobacter sp.
GCCTTGGGTTTCTGCTACTGTTTCGGGTCATGCAAGGCGCCTTTGGAGGAGGCTTGCAGCCGATGGCGCAGTCCATCCTGGGCGATAGCTTTGCTCCCGAGAAGCGAGGCCTGGCCTTTTCGTTGTATGGAATTACGACCATCTGCGCTCCTGCCATTGGTCCGACGCTGGGAGGCTGGATCACAGACAACTACTCCTGGCGCTGGATTTTCTACATCAACGTTCCGGTTGGCATTCTGGCACTCATACTGGTCTTTCAGCTGGTCGAAGATCCACCGTACATAGCCCGCCTGAAGGCCCGGCTCTCCGGCTTCGACGTTGTTGGATTTTCTCTGCTGACCCTAGGCGTAGGCGCATTGCAGATCGTCCTCGATAAAGGACAGGAAGACGACTGGTTCGGATCTCATTTCATTACCACCTTGGTCGTGATCGCCGTCGTGGGCCTGGTTTCCCTGGTCGTTTGGGAATGGCTTCAGAAAGAGCCCATCGTGGATGTGCGTTTGTTCAAGAACTTCAACGTCGCGACCACCAATCTGATGTTCCTGATGCTGGGAGCGGCCTTGTTCAGTTCCACGGTACTCATGCCGCAACTCCTGCAGACTCTTATGGGATATACGGCACAAAAGGCGGGGATGGTGCTTTCCGCCGGCGCCCTGGTGGTGCTGGTTGTGCTCCCGATGGTAGGCAAACTCACCACGCGATTTCAAGCCCGTCATATCATCGCCTGTGGTTGGATAGGTCTGGCCGCAGCCATGTACATATCGAGCAAACAGATTGATCTCCTAATGAGTTTTCGCTCGGCCACCCTTTTACGTATCTGGCAGTACATTCCCGTGGCCTTTCTATTTGTCCCCCTCACGCTTGCCGGATATGTCGGCCTGGCGCCTGAAAAAACCAACGCTGCCGCCGGGCTGATGAATTTCTTTCGCAACATGGGGCAGAGCGTTGGGACGTCCGCTGTTACGACCTTGATTGCTCGACGCAGTCAGTATCATCAATCCGTCTTGGCGGAATACACAGCTTCGGGACTGTTTCACGCCTCGATCATAGCTCTTACCCTACGTCTGACGCGCGCCGGGGTAAGTGCGCATACTGCTCAACAACAGGCGGTGGGGCGGCTGTATGCTCTCGTTCAATCCCAGGCTGCTGTTCTCTCCTACGTCGATATCTACTGGCTGCTGGCAATGGGCTCGGCGATTATGTTTGTCGCCTCATTTCTGCTGAAACGGAATGAACCGGGCAAAGGTGCGAAGGTCCCGGTTCACTAGGACTTGGATGACGTTTGTGCAAGTTGGCAAGAGTAAGACACGGCGATTGAAGCGTGTCTCGACCGGTGACTTGAGTTGATAACAACGATCACAAGAGTAACAAGGATTCTCGTGCTTGCGCTGCTCTTTGTTTCCGTGGTGGATTTTAGCCTGGACAGCGCGCGGTTCGATCTCGTGGTTATGACCGCAGCACTCGCGATCTTCTTATCAGGCGGATTGCGGAATCTTTGAATATGGGGCGTTTGCGGTGTGCTTTGGCCACAGC
>JBAVUV010000549.1:0-2520 GCA_049696955.1 Candidatus Sulfotelmatobacter sp.
GACTAGGACCATTATGAAGATCACAATTTTCGCGTTGTGTTTTCTCTGTGCTGCCGCAGCTTTCGGACAAACCGCCACTGTGCTTTATCCCAATCCGCAGCCCATCGTTGTTCCCAGCCATCCAGAACATGCTGCTACGCATGCCATGGGACAGGAATCCAGCCTGCTCCAATCATCTGCCTATAGCTATGGCCATGGTGAGCAACCACTATGGGAGTTTGCTTCCAATAAACGCGAAGTTCCTCTGGGCGATGTAGCTCGCGCATATCGCAGGGGACATGTGTTCGATAAGAAAGCTGTAAAAGTTTCGAATAATTAAGAAGACATTCCGAAAGGAACGTTCACTCGCCAGCGCCCATCATCAGGATGGGCGTTGTCGGTTTTTCAGACCCCGCCTGGTTTTCCACTGTAATGGCAAACGCCTTTGCCTCGATTCCTGGCGGCAGCGGAGGATCCACCACACTGGCACTTCCGCGGGCGTCTGGTTTGAATACTCCTGCGGGGATGGGATTCCCGCTGGTCGGGATTAGCCACAGTTCATAAGCCTTCTCTGGCGGCAGCGCCGGCATGTTGCTGGCTAGAAAAACCAGACTGCTACGGCTGCGCAAATAAAATGCCTTGCCTTGAGGTTGGGGCGAAGTTTTCACCGCCACCAGAGTCACGCGTTGCGCCTCCGGTTCAATGATCGGCGCTGCAATCTTCCGCAATTCATCCAACTGTCGTGCACTCTCAGCCTGGCCCGATCGCGCTGAAGCCAGCATCGCCTTCAACGAAATATCCTCTCGCCACAACGAAAGCGCGAACACGATCATGGCCGCAGTTGCCACCCATCCCAGCCATCCCCACCAGGAACCGCGCGCAGAACTTTGAACACCTGTGGTGGACCGCGGTTCCCGCGCTACCGCCTCCATCAATCGCTGCCGCGACCGCTGCGGAGGTCTCGGCCCGGCCGCCGACATTGCCAGCAGAGCTGTATCCGCACGCAACTGCTCCAACTCAAGCCGACAGGCCGCGCAGGTTGCCAGATGTTGCTCGAGCTTCGCGCGTTCGTCTCCACGCAACGCATCCAGCGCGTACAGTGTGAGGTCCTCGGCGTATTGTTCGTGCTCGTTCATGTTCTACTCAATCAAGCAACAAGAAACCAAAGTGTGGGGACAGCCGCCCTCGGTTGTCCGCGGAGCGCAGCTCCGCAACTCCTCAAGTCTGAAACGCCTTCCGCAAAGCAATCAATCCCGCCCGAATTCGTGTTTTAATCGTACCGAGCGGCTCTCCAGTTTTTTCCGCAATCTCCGAATGGCTCATCCCTTCCCAATAGGCCATTTCCAAGGCCCCACGCTGCGCGGGGGCCATGCTTCCCATCACTCCGCGCACCTTCGCCGCCGCCCGCGCACGTTCCGCCTCCCCGGCGAAGTCAGGCGCTACGGACAACACTACGTCTTCAATATCGGTTTCGGGACGGCGCTTTCTAAGGGAGTCAATGGCCCGGTTCCGCGCAACTACCGCCAACCAGCTTGATAGGTTTCCGCGGGCCGCATCGAAGGCATGGGGATTACGCCATAACTGCAGAAATACCTCTTGCAGCACGTCTTCGGCGGCTCCCGTATCTCCGAGCACCCGCAGCGCCACGGCGTACACCACGGAAGAGTAACGATCATAGAGCTCCGCCATTGCCCCTTGATCGCCGGTCTTCAAGCCGGTGACAATGGACAGATCCGCCGGTGCTCCTTCTCGTTGCGCGCTCGACAAACGCTCTCGCTCTTCCTTCACCAGATATACGAACAATAAACTCTTAGCGGATTGCTACTTAGTCACTACCCAGCTTTGAAAGGGCGCCGCTTCAGACGCGCCGCTTCAGCAATCAAGAAATTCGGCTTCAGCCTCTGAGGAACGAACGTCGCGAAAACATAACAGCCAAAACGCACAAAGGGCAAGCCGCCGCCCCCGTGGAACCCTGTGTCCTCTGTGTTAGAGCTCTTAGTCCGTCCTACTGGCTCAACTTGATCGCCAGCTGCCGCTCCGGTTGCGTCATCTGGCTCCAGAGTTTCTGCAGGTCATCCTGCAGCCTTTGATTGTCGGGCTCCTTGTGCAGAGAGAGCGCAAACCAGCGATACGCCGTGGGCAAATCACGGGGCGTACACGTGCCGCTTGAGTAGAGCGATCCCAGCAGAATCATCGCCTTGGGATTCGCCTGGGCTGCCGCAGGTTTCAGCAGGCGCAATCCGCGATCGCAGTCCTGTGCCACGCCATCGCCGTAGATATATCGCGCTGCTTCGGCAGTAGGATCCGCCGGCGTTATAGGTGTCGGCTTGCGCGCGCGTAAAGTCTGAGCTGCGGATGGCTTCGCCTCCGCAGGCTGCACGTGCGATTCAGGTTTGGCCGGTGCTGCCTCTGCATCCTCTGTCGAATCCGATTCACTCGACTTGTCGCTGGAAAGATTGTCTTGAGGCTTGGCCGGCACTGCGTTATCCGCAGGCGCGCTCGACGCAGGCGCAGGATTCGCCGGCGTCGGCTGCGGCGCGC
>JBAVUV010000550.1:0-12280 GCA_049696955.1 Candidatus Sulfotelmatobacter sp.
TTCCTTCTCATCGGCAGGCAGATCGTTGTATGCTAACCAGTACCGGACATGGAACGCATCGAACGCTTCAAAGATGTAGCCGCTCTGCTCGCGCTGTTGCCTCATAACACCAGCATGGCACCGTGCAATGAATCGTGCAATGGTACGAAAGTGTCGGTATCAACAAGTTACCACTCAACTAGTTGATTATAAACGGCTTGGAGAGGTGGCAGAGTGGCCGAATGCGGCGGTTTGCTAAACCGTTGTACGGGCTAACACCTGTACCGAGGGTTCGAATCCCTCCCTCTCCGCCAGATTCCCGTAACTCCATCCAGCGCAGAGTCTTGCGAGTTGTGGCCCCAGCGCATTTCTACATCACCCGCGTGCTGGCCAAAGGTAGTAGTTGCACACATGGTTTCAAGGGACTTCATGGCAGCTGTTGCATCGCTGCTCACCGTCTTGACGTAGATATTCATCGTCGTCGTGACGTTTGCATGACGCAGGATTTGCTGAATCACCTTGTCGGAGATGCCAAGGCGATGAAGATTCGTCGCCAGGCCACGCCGGAATGCATGCCAGCCATGCCATTTGAGACCCGACTCTTTAATCGCAGGCCGAATGACATTTCGGGCCAGCGCTTCCAGATTCATCGCGTTCCCTTTGGCGTTAGCGAAGACGAAGCCTCGGGTTGGGTTGCCGCACTTCGCTCTATGCCGATCCAGTAGCGTTTTGAGTTGCGCCACGATTGGAATCGATGCCTTGCTCTTCGGACGCTTGGGCTCCTCAACGTGGCTACGCCATACGGATTTCTCAACCCGTATCTCGGAGCCATCGTAGTTTTGCCACAAGAATCCTCGGATCTCTCCTTTGCGTGCCCCAGTGAAAGCCGCCGTAGCGACGACCGTCGCAGCGGGCTCGGGAAGGAGTGTCAGCATCAGCGCTTCTGCTTCCAGCGAATAGGCATAGGTTTCTCCCGCAGGACGGCCTTTGGGGATTTCGACATCGTGCATTGGATTTGGGTTGTTTAGGACTCCCTGACGACGCGCATACCGAAAAACGCCGCTCAAGAAGTGCTTGATATGCCCTAGGGTCGAGCGACTCAAGTCCTCACGCGCGGCGATAGACCGTAACATTTGCTGGCCATCGAGAGTCCGAAAGTCACGCAACGCCAATCCTCCGTCCTGCTGTATGTAGCAGTGCCAAAGATTCTTGTAGCCACAATACGTCGACCGGCGCTTTTGCTCTTCAACGTATGGCAGATACAACTCTTCGACAAATTGATTCAAGCTCATTGTGCCTTCTGGGGTAGTCGTTCCGTCATTCAGCGGTCGAAGGATGTCTTCGGCTAGCTGTTCGACTGAGCGCCTGGAACGATACTTCCCTTCCGCCTTTGCGAGCTGTCGACATCTCTGGATATGCTCAATCGAGCCATCCTGTTGTGTCACATCTTCGCGATAACGGAGATACCAATTCGAGCCTTTCAGGAACACGTATCCTGACTGGTGGTGCCGGGTTCTTTTCATACTCCTCCTTTTAATGAACCCGTCCCACACGCCTGTTGTTCCCCATCACTATACGCCGCTCGACCCATGCTTGAAGTTCGGGGCTGCCCCACAAGAAGCGCACATATCTACCTAAGCTTACGTGCGGCAAAGGATCCTCGGCGCGCCTTCGCACTTGATCGCGAATCCAGGAAACCGGCACATCCCACCGTCGAGCAAGTTCGCCACAGTCGATAAATTCGTAGCCTACGATTCCTCCTGTCCCCTCCGCGCCTTGGGTTCGTGCCCCTTCGTCTGAGGTCTGGGCGAGCCTTTCTTCGGATTGGTTATTGGCCGACGCCTTGGGAACGTCGTTCCTAATCCGCATACGGACTTCTCCATCTCTTCCTCCGTCTTGGTGATTGGCTGGCATTGTTTTGGCTCCGGCATGAATTCGTGCAAAGGCCACGTACCTGTTGGGCTCGTTCTAACCCACAACAAAAATTCAGTCAAAGGACCCGTTAAAGCAAATCTCCTCGTTCCCACTCTGTTGCCGATGGGATTTGACCGAAAATTCGTTTGCGGTTAAGTTCCTGACGCTCACGATGGTGGCTCATTCTCTCGTTCGAGGTCGCTCGATGTTTCAATCTCCAGAAGACACCAGCAAACGCCTACGGAGCACCGGTTATCTGGCCGACCCAGTCGCCATCATCACCGTTTATCTCGCTGCACAACTTCACAAACCACTGTTATTGGAGGGGCCCGCCGGAAGCGGCAAAACTCAACTCGCCTACGCCGTCGCTGAGGCTGCAAATACAAGTGTTGAGCGATTGCAGTGCTATGAAGGCGTCAACGAAGAGAAAGCCATTGGAAAATTCGATGAGCCGTTGCAGAGGCTCTGCGTCGAGTTGAGGGCTAAGTCCAGTAGCGTCGATTGGGAGTGCCTGCAAACCGAATTGCATGGCCAGCAGTTCTTTAGCGCGGGGCCATTGTTAAGTGCTTTGCAACACGAAAAGCCGTGCGTCTTGCTGATCGATGAGCTAGACAAAGTAAACCATGCGTTCGAAGCAATGTTATTGGAACTCCTCAGCGTTTGGACGCTGAGCATTCCGAAACTCGGAACGATTCGGGCCAAGAGCATTCCGTTCGTTGTGCTGACGTCCAACGAAGAGCGGCGTATCGGGGATCCACTGCGCCGGCGCAGCTTTTATCTTCGGGTTGAACACCCTACTGCCGAGCGCGAAGCCGAGATTGTGGCGCTGAGGACGCCAGAGTCCAGCCGAGAATTTCACGCAGGAATGGCAGGGCTCGCAAAGGCTTTGCGTGGCTGGAGTCTGGAAAAACCGCCATCTGTCTCCGAGATTATCGATCTCGCCCAGGCTCTCAAACTTCTCGGGAGCGAACAAATTACAGCGGAGATGAGAGACACTCTACTGCCCTTGCTGGCCAAGACCGAAGCCGATCGGCGCAAGCTGCTTTTGCGCGACGGATTTGCCAGTCTGATTTATGACGCGCAGCAATACACGGCTGAGACCCTGCGAGGAAATGCCGCATGAAATCGGCACTCATCGCGGTGGAGATGCTTTGCATGATCTCAATCGGCCGGGCGCAATCGGGTAGGCCGCCAGCACGGATTGAAGCTGAGTACTACGTCACAGCCTGCGCGCGACACTATCGAGTACCCGTTGCGCTGGTGCGCGCCATTGTCGAACACGAGTCGAATTGGCAGCCGTGCGTGATCTCTCCGAAAGGCGCTGTGGGGCTTATGCAGTTGATGCCCGCCACTGCCAAGCGGCTGGGCGTGACCGACCGCTGCAACCTCGACCAAAATATCTCCGCTGGCGTGCGCTATCTGGCTTGGTTGATGCAGCGGTTTCATAACGATCTCCGGCTCGTGGCTGGCGCTTATTACGTTGGAGAAGACACGATCAGCAGGAGGGGCCTCAATTACCGAAATTCTGAGGTGGTCTCGTATGTCTCAACAATTAGAACAACTTACCTTCGAGAAGCGAAGATGAAACCAGAGAGCACGAACACCGCTCAGAAAGGAGATGTGAGATGAACAAATGTTTGAGTTTGGTGCATCTAATAGCGATTTGTTTCCTGCCTTTCTACATGGCCTCGGCACAAACGGAGTTGCCGCAGGCGCGAATCGTGAACTTGAGTGTTGACCCAGAACAGGTCGTGGTATTGCACGTGCGACCGGGCTACGTTAGCTCGGTGCGAGTGTTGGAGGAAGTTAGCTCGGTCGTCTTGGGCGACCCAGGCGCCTTCAAGGCCGAACACTCTGAGGACGAACCGCAACTAGTGTTCTTCAAGGCGACGAGTACTAACCCAGCTCAAACCAACGCTCTGATCACGACCAGAAGCGGCCATGAGATCTCACTTAGCTTGGTCAGCAAAGGAAAATCAGACCATAATGAAGTGGTCGACTATGTCCTCAATTGCGAGCGACCTCACAGTTTTCTGATCACTTCCGTTCATCCTACCTTTGAAGTCGGCGAAACAATGAATGTTGCCGCCACTCCCCAGGAGAAACCCAATAGCCAAGAGCAACAACTGCTGACGGCTCGACGGCTCGACAATCCCCATTGGGAAGGCAAGCTGTTGCGGGTTGCGGTTGGGCAGACGACGGAAAAAGAGGAGGAGATGGCAGTTCCTTTCGCGGTTCTTAACTCCTCAGCACGAACCATAGAAGTGCTGCCGCCGCAGGTACAGCTCGCCGCGACATCGAGAGATAAGCATCGGAAGGCGATCAAGGCCGAGCCAGTGGCGATCAAAGATTACTGGATGACCGCGCGCAGGCTCGCACCCGGCGCGAGGGCCGATGGAGTGGTCGTGTTCGAACGGCCAAGTTTCAAGGAATCGAGCGAGCGGTTGTTATTGGCAGTTGCCCAAGCAGAGGAGGTCGATCGTCCAGTCTTGGCTCCTATCCCGTTTGTGGCTCCGGTGACAGGAGGTGGAAAGTGACTCGCCCCAACGGACACAGCGACAACGGCAACGTCGGATTCGTGCCAGAGACAGACGGAACTGAACTTGTCGACGGCGTGCCAATCCCTCCACCAGCACCTGATGCCCCGCCGGAGTTTGCCACCAGAGCTAAGCAGCGAGCGAAGCAGCATATCCAGCAGAACCGGTTCGTTATCATCGGCGCGGGAGCGATCGTGACGGCGCTTCTGATCTTTGTTGCTATCTCCATGCCTCATCGAGGCGGCCCAGATAAAGCGAAAAATCGCGGTTTAACCTCTGACGGCAAGTCGACTCTGGAGCCCAACGGCGAAGGCATCGAAAAGAGCTTATTTCCTATCACCGATTCCGGGCGCCCTGTCACAAGAGAAGAGCACCAAGGTTTTCTGAACGAACGAGACCTGCAGCGAACCGTGATTCGTTCGGCATCGTATGCTTCGCCGACACGGCAGACGAACGGGACGGGGACGTTGGGTTCGATACCGCCTTTTGGCGACCAATCAGGGGAAGCGCCACCCTATCAGCCGGCCTCGAATGCCGTGACTTCCGACCTAGGTAAGGCGGAGCGCGAAGCGATGGAGAAGCCTTCGTTAATGTACGTGCGAAAGGTCTTAGCCGGCCCGACCGGTCTTCAGACCCTCAATGACGCAGTGCCGCAACTGGGCTTGGGCCTAGGCACCGGCACGCGCTTACGGGGCCGCCTAGAATCAGCTGCAAGCACAGCTGTACGGGCGCCAGTTCTTGCCGTAGTCGAGTACAACTACGAGCGCGATGGAGAGATTATTGTTCCTGCGGGAGCCAAAGCGGTCGGCCATATCAGGAATGCGACCCGCTCAGGGTATGTGGACCTCCAGTTTGATTCTCTCCTGATGCCGGACGGCGCGTCAGTTCCCATCGAGGCTGCCGCAACAGACTTGGACCTGCGGCCGCTGAAAGGAAAGGTATCGGGGAAGAACACAGGAAAGAACGTCCTGGCCAGATCGCTGTCAGGAATCGGCCAAGCCGGCGCAATGTTCTTGGGACAAGGCAGCTTGAGCCAGCCGTTAAGCGAATCCGATCTTATGCGGGAGCGCGTCAGCAACAATATTGGAGAAACCGGGGACGAAGAAGTTTCTCGATTGGCCGTAAACCAGCAGATTGTGGTGACGGTTTCGGCTGGTGCGCCGATTTACGTCATCCTTGAACAAGCACCCAAGTCCAATCAACCCGCAGCGCCAACAAGCGCGCGGAACAAAGTGACCTCGAACTCGTCCGATGTTGACCAGTTGCGCCAACTCCTGCAGTTGCAGCAGGAGTCAAACCAATCCGCTACAAATACCCAAGCAGCGCAGTAGTCGATTGGTTAAGAGCCCAGTCTCTCGCCTTTGACTCTTCGGAACCAAGTGAGTGAATTCTGAATGCGCTTGTGAGATGCACCAAAGTCAAACATTTGTTCATCTCATAAGACTTCTCCTCGCACGCAGCGCGCATGAATTCGGTGGGAGCTTTACTCTTAAAATCCATGCGCAACAAGGAATCTCGGCAACTTTCAATCTGTGCTTTCCACCTTTCGGCGCCTTAAATGCCTTTCTGAAAACGCTTCGAGACTCGTCTGCTGACTTGCCCGAAATCTGAAATGCCCATATGTTCCCGCCTGCGACCGGGAGATTTACTCACCGCGATTCGCACGCGAGGAGCATATGAAATTGTTGAGTTGGAGAGACGCGCGTTATCGGTTTGCACTTGTGAGTCTCTTGATTGTTGTTTCCCTTCAGCTATGTCCATTGTTGTCCAATGCCCAAAACCTCGGACAGTCGCCACAGACAGGCCAGGCCGTACAGGGACAAACCGCGGCCCAACCGGAGGGAACAGTCCTCAATCTCGTGAACTGGGTGGGCAACGTGATCTCTCCTGTCGGAGCGGCGCTGGCGGTGGTCATGGCCGTCGTCTCCTATTCGCAAGGCCGCGGCGTGGCGCGCTGGGCGGTCACGGCCGCCGGACTGCTGGTCATCTCCGGTCTGACCCGCCTAATTGAGTTCTGGATTCAGAACGGTACGGCGGGCGTGCAATAGGAACGCTCACTGTGGAGTGCTTAGGCAATGACGTTGCCCCAAATCATCGTCGATCTGTTGACACTGTTGTTCGACATGGCAGTCCCAGCTGCCATCTGCACGATGGTGCTGGCTGGAATCGCATTGCGCCAGGAAGGCGGCGTGAACTTCCAGGCAGGGGGCAAATTCCAGAGATGGGTACTGTGGTCGGTGATTCTGTTGACGCTGCCGCAGTTCCTGTCGTGGTTTGCGGCGCAGGGTATCACTATGCCGGCACAAGGCGAAGGCATCGGCAGTGCGTGGGTAGCGAGCTTGCAAACGAGCTTCAGCGGTTTTGTCTCGAACGTCGTTGTTGCCAAACTGATTCCTGTGCTAGCCGCGTTCTGCGTGTTGAAGGCGGCGCTCGATGCAGCCGAAGGGCAGAGCCCACTGCCATCCGTCATTGCGGGAATCTTTCTGTTGTCCGTTTCTGGGACTGTCCAGCTCATGCAGAGCTGGAACAGCGGATCGGAGTTCGCCACTACGGACATGCTGACGTCGGCGTGGAACTTCCTTGCCGGAACCATCCTGCCAGAGGCGGCAGGTTTGGCCATCGTGGGAGCAATTTTCAACTATGCGCGCCATCGGCCTTTTATGCCGCTGGTGGGATCAGGATTGGCATTCTTGAGCGTTTCGGCCATCTGGCAGCTGATACAGGCCATGGCCGGCTGATGAGGATTGGAGGTGATTCTGTGAATCTGTCAAACGGTTTGCTCAACCTGACGAATTGGCTGGGCAACGTCATCATGCCGACCATGGCCGGTTTATTCGCGGCCGCAGCGGTCTATCGCTTCAGCAAAGGTCACCCGTTCTCGCACCTCGGTTATGCAGCGCTGGCTTCTCTGATGTGCTCGGGTCTCCTGCGTGCCATGGAGTCCTTCAGCAACCAGGCAGCGTGGAACAACCCAGACCGTTATTGGATCTCTGTGCTGACGCTGGTGAACTGGGTTGGCAATGTTTTGTTGCCGCTCTATGGCGCAGGACAGGTCGTGCTCGCGGTTGCGCACTTCGCAGGTTTACTGGAACGCATGACGATCGGCGAGGCGTGGGTCCGCAACCTCATCTCGGCGATGTGCTGCTTCAGCTTGTCGGGACTGTTGCGCTTGGGAGAGTTCTGGGTTCAACACGGAACCACAGGAGTGCGCTAGGAAGGGGATTACGAATGCCATTGCAAGTGACACCCGTGAATCGCAATTTGCAGACGCGAGTCACCTTCATGCTGCTTGAGTTTGAGGATCTTTTTATCGTGCTTGGTGCTGCAGCCATCATGAACGTAGTTGGTCATTTTGTGGGGGGTGAGATCGCGGGAATGCCCATGAATCTCGTCCTCCAGTACGGAGTGCCGCTATTGATGGTGCCAGTGCTGATGGCCTTTAAGTATGGCAAGCCCCGAGGCTACGTTCGTGACCTTGCCTTCTGGTACCTGAAACCGCACGCCTACTGCGCGGTGGCGCGCGACCGCGAAATCCAGTCTGCGTATGTGAGGGAGGAACAGCAGTGCCGATGACTCTTGAACAACACGAGCGAAAACTTCACGATCCGGCACTGTGCGAGCAACTCCCGGTTCGCGACTACCTGGACAATATTGTCGTTCGCACGAATGGCGCTTTTGTTGCGGGCTACGAGTTGAGGGGATTAGCTTCTTATTTCGCGAGCGACGAAGGCCGAGACCGGGGCAAGTTGATGCTGGAGGCGCTACTGCGCTCTCTGCCGGAACAGAGTATGAGAGTACAGTTCCGCTACGAAGTGGTGGAGGACCTGGGAGACCTGCTTGAGCACTATGCCGAAGCTCAGCAATCGGAACGAGTGGAAGTAATTGCACTCGATGAATTGCGCGTCGAACGATGGCGAACGAAAGAGGCGAACGGCCAATACATGCGGCCGCTCCTACACGTGTACTTCGTCTGGGATCCGATCATTCATCGCCGTATTGCCGGCAAGCCGCTTAAACCGATGGGCAGTTCCTTCAGCTTATCGGCCCGCAAATGCATTGAACGCAGTCGTCGGGACCATCAGCAACTGTTGGCGGAATTCGAGAGTCTGCTGCGCGGCCTCGAAACGACGCTGGAGGCGGCGGAACTTAGTGCACGTCGGCTGACCGACGACGAGTTGTTTCTAGAGGCGAAACGAGCGCTCAATCCATTATCTCCAGATCATCGGCCGTACAGGCGGGGTGACGCGCAACTGGAATACAGGAGCGCCCGTGAGCAGATCGTCGAGACAAGCATTGCAGATGAGACAGACTCCTATCTGAATGTCGGCGGAATCCTCTATTCGTTTGTAAGCCTGAAAGAACTTCCGGATGCCACATTCCCCGGAATCCTGAGAGAGTTGGTCGGTCTCGATTTCCCGCTCATCGTTAACGCGCAGGTCTCCATTCCCGATCAAGCGAAAGTGCTCAAGGGCTACAAGAGCCGCTTGCGCAAGATGCAGGCAGTGCAACGGGACTCGAACGGAGGAGTTCGGACCAACGTGGAAGCCCAGGTTGCCGAAGGCCAGCTGGTCAGGGTGCAACAGGACATTATTTCGAGTTCGGTCAAGACCGCCAAGCTGAGCCTGGTCATCGGAACGCGCACTTCCTGCCCAGCAGTCACGACTTCGGAACTAGAGCAATCCGAGCGAACCATCGACAACCGGCGCCAACAACTTCTCTACGCGATTTCCCGCATGAATGGCGCCAAAGCTGTGCCTGAATCGTTGGCGAAGAAGCGCCTTTTCTTCAGTTCACTTCCGGCTATGGCGGAGCCGGACAAGCGAGACCAGGACTTGCTCACCTCGAATGCGGCGGATCTGGTGCCGGTCGAGACACCCTGGCGAGGCACCCCACGGTCACCATTATTCCTGCTTGAAACTCCGTACCGCCAACTCATTCCCTTCTCGCCCTTCGATCCCGGCTTGAGCGACGCGAACATGCTGGTGATGGCGAAAACCGGCGGCGGAAAGACCGTCATGGTGCAGCAGTTTCTTCTGATGGCCGCCCGCAGCAATCCGCTGATTTCGATCCTTGAGCGTGGCGATTCGTATCGTCCACTGGTCGAGCTGATGGGAGGTCGAATGATCACCATGTCGCTCGATAGCGAACAAACAATTAACCCGTGGGATCTGCCGGAAGGAGAAAGAGAACCAAGCAAGGATCAAGTCGCGTTTCTGAAAAACCTGACGCGCCATATGCTCGGTGAGGGTGGCGCCGAAGACACCCAACTTCTTGACAACCTCGTCACCGAGGCTGTGCTTCGGACTTATAAGAGGGCTGCAATCCGCCCGTCGGCTCCCATTCCAACGTTCTCTGACCTTCGCGATGAACTCTCACAGTGGCGTGATGAGGAAAAAAATCAACGCGTGATGGACGAGGCTCATCTGGCGGCGATCAAGCTGCGAAGCTGGACCGGCGAGAAGGGTGTGTATTCGAAGCTGTTCGACCGCCCCACAACAATCTCCCTCGACAATCCCTGGTTGTTCTTTAACGTCGAGCAATTGAGCGATGACCAACGGCTCGAAACGGCAATGAGCCTCCTCATTGCTCACGCCACCGCGCAACGGGCGGCAGGCAAGGCGGGTAGACGGAGTATCACGGTTCTCGATGAGTGCTGGTTCCTCCTTGATTCTCCGGTGCTCGCACCCGAAGTGGTCCAACTGTTTCGCACGGCGCGCAAGCGTAACGCCAGCGTATGGGGAATGAGCCAAACCGCGGAAGATTTTGTAGGGACCGAATCGAAGCCCAGACCGCACGGAGCGGGGATCGTGAAGAACTCGACCACCAAGATCATCGGCCAGCAGCCGGGCGACATGACCGCGCTGCGGGATCACCTGCACCTGAACGAAACGGCTCTGAACCAGATCAAACATTTCAGTGCACCAATCAAAGGTAAGAGTTCCGATGCGCTCATCGTGATCGGTGAGAAGGCTGACACCACGCACACAATCCGAATGTCACCGACTACGGTCGACTACTGGATCATGACGACCTACGCGCGGGAACGGGTGTATCGCTCCTGGTGGTTGGAGCAGCGGAAAGCCGCACCTTTAATGGAAGCCTATCGCGACTTGGCCGAAAGGTTCCCGACAGGACTGGCCGATGTCGATCCACTTCCGGAAGAAATCTCAGGAGAGGTCGCACGAGGTACACGCATATGAAAACGAAAACTTTGGAGTTCCTTCGCAACTTTCAACGCAGATTGAGCCGCAGGCGGCGATGGCTGTTCGTGACTGTGATCACTATGTCCCTGATTCCCGCGAACACGCGCGCTCAAGAAATCGGAGAACTTCTGTTGCTGCTTCATACCGTCACAAGCACTCTCGAAGGCCCGATCGGCGACGCATTGAGCGAAATGCGGAAGGTGAGTGCAGCGGTGAACAATTTTCGCCAGCAGGTCATCTGGCCCTTGGCCTTGATCAATCAGGCCAGATCATTTGTCAGTACAACCCGCGCACGCTACACCGGCCTGATGTCCCAGATTGAAGGCATCAAGAACAACAGCGCGACACTGGCTCTCCCCATGCAGTTGGAGTCGGTGTTCCGAGGCGCCCAATCGGGTTCCATGGGCCAGATTCCCTCAATGTATACGCAGATCTATCAGCCGGTTACGCTTGCTGGCGGTGCCCAGCCAGCGCAGCGGAACCTTATGGACATTGACGATGCGATGTCGATGGATTCGCTGAAGACGGCGATGGTCTCCGACCAAACCACCCAGAGCATGTTGACGTTGGCTGATTCTCTCGAACAGCAGGCGATGACCGCAGCACCGGGTTCGGCGTCTATGGTTACAGCTCAGGCTCGCGTCGCCGATCTCGAGACCCAAGCGCAGCTGGCGAAAATGCTGGCCGCTCAACTGCGCCAGGAAGCAACGAAGCTGGCGCACCAGAATGCTCTGCTCAAGCAGAGATCGGTGGCGACGCAAAATCTGCAGAATCAGATCCAGCAAGTTCTAACTCATCCCTAAGGAGTCCGCAAAATGAAAACGACCACACGCTCTCGTCTTTGGAAGGTCCTCCGCAACGCAGTGGCTGTGGCATGCGGTCTCATTGTGGTAATTACGCTCCTGCCCAGTAAAGCCCGCAGCCAACTCGGGCTTGATCCGTGCTGCGCCATGATGCAGATCGGGCTCAACACAATTTCGGGCCTGCTCAGAAACTCCGTAGCTACGCCGCTAGGTTCTATCCAGCAGAGTCAACAGCAATCAGCAAATTTCGAGCAGCAAGTGGTGTTTCCGTTGGCTGCGATTAATCAAGCCAGAAACATGGCCGTCCAATTCGAGGGGCAATTTGTTCAGATGCGCCAGCTCTTCCAATTGCCAGTAGCGAGCGCCACTCTGCCCATGCCGCAAATGCTTGAACAGAGTCTGCTCTCAGGTAATCCAGGCGCAATGCCACAGATCACGAGCAACTACTACTCCTTGTATGGCACCGTGATGGCGCCAGCGAACGCGCCGCAACCGGTACGGAATCTGGTCGACATGACTGATGCCGAAGCACAAGCCGCCATGAAGAAGGCAGTCGAAATCGATGCGTTGGCCAACCTAGAACTTCAAGCGGCGGAACAGATCAATCAGCAATTGCAAACTACCGCGCCCGGCACCTCGACCATTTTGGAGGCTGAAACCGCGGCGTGGCTTGTGCGAGCGAATGCATACACGCAATCCGCTATGGCGGAACTCGTCCGGGTGCGTTCCATCGAGTTGGCCAACTCGAGCGGCCAGCTTAAGTTCAGCGCTTCTCATACCGCGACTCTTCAGTCCACGGGCAACCAGGTCTTGCAGCAGGGGGTTCAATAGCCGTGTTTTATTT
>JBAVUV010000551.1:0-3020 GCA_049696955.1 Candidatus Sulfotelmatobacter sp.
TACGCTGCAGGATCCTAAGTTGCATGCCCCCATCGAGCTTGGCGCAGAGTTCATTCACGGGCGCCCTGCCGAGATTTTGGATCTGCTCAAAGCCCATCACGTTCGAATCCGCGAAGTCGACGGTGACAACTGGTGCGTTGAAGAAGGCCGCGTCGGTCCCTGCGACTTTTTTTCACAGGTGGATCAGATTCTGCAAAAAATGAGGGAGCACAAGAAGGCCGACGAGTCGTTTATCGATTTCTTGAAACGCTCCACTTCTCATTTACCTGACACTCCCAGCCTGCAGCGAGCCAAACAGTGGGCCACGGGATATGTCAGCGGATTCAATGCGGCCGATCCAGCCCTGGTTAGTGTGAACTGGCTGGTGCAGGGAATGCACGCCGAAGAACAGATTGAAGGCGATCGCGCTTTTCGCGCGGAACATGGCTATGCGGATCTGGTCGAAATCTTTCAACACCAATTGCAGGATAGCGGCATTTCGTTACAGAAAAATACGATCGTCGAGAGCATTCAATGGCGTCCCGGTCAAGTCGACATAACCGCGAGCGGAGCAAACGGGACCGCCTCGTTTTCGGCGCCGCGCGTGCTCATCACAGTGCCACTCGGAGTGTTGCAAGCCCAAGATGAGGACAAGGGCGCGATCCGCTTTAGCCCCGAGCTGCCCCAACAGAAACAGAATGCGATTCGCAATCTCGCCATGGGAAAAGTGATTCGCGTCACCCTGCGATTTCGCGAGCGCTTCTGGAAAGATCTCCCACGCGGGAAGAATTCCAAATCGATGGACGGAATGAGTTTTCTTTTCTCGCACGACGACTGGTTTCCCACGTGGTGGAGTACCGCGCCCGTCAAACTGCCGTTGTTGACCGTCTGGGCCCCGTTCCATTGCGCCTCGCGTCTTTCCGGCCAGAGCGAGTCTTTCGTCGTTGAGCAGAGTATTGCAACACTCCATCGTCTGCTGGGCGTCAGTTTTCAGGAACTCGAAGGACTTCTTGAACATGCGTACTTCCACGATTGGCAGACTGATTCCTTTTCCCGAGGCGCCTACAGCTACGCAAAAGTCGGCGCAGATCAAGCGCCGCAAGCCCTCGGCGCTCCCGTCGAAAATACCTTGTTCTTCGCGGGCGAAGCCACCGATGCTAACGGTCTTAACGGAACCGTGCACGCCGCGATTGCCAGTGGTAGAAGGACGGCGCTTGAAATCGCCAACTCCGCCAAAGTCAAGGTCGATTGGAAATCTGTCAAAGCGTCGTGATTGCCGGCCAGCTCGGCGTGATCAATCTTAGAATCTGTTACGCAGCCCTGCGTTCTTGAGTCAGATTTTCCTTCTGCTCCGCGTGGATTTGCACCTGCTCATGTTTGATATCCAGACGCAGATGGTTATAGACGCTCATGTATTGGTTCGCCACCCACACCAGCGCGAACAGCGCAATCAGGTAACCGCGCCAGTCCTCGTACAACAGTTTGAAGCGAGTAAGAACCAGAAACGCTGCCGCGACATAATGGCTGAAACAGTACTCACACGTGAATAAGTAGAAGAACTTTCGTCGAGGAAGGCTGGGCGCGTTTTTCGATTGCTTCTGGCAATAGTCGCGGGGTTCTCGAAAAACTTCTTCGTGGGTGATCGTCCATGCCACGCAGGCGACAGGGATGGACAAAATGAACAGCCACGCAAATTGGAGACCGACCGACACGGTGGAATTGGATGCAAAATGCAGGACGAATGGCAGCTCCAAAAGCAGGGAATTAAATGGTCTTGACCTGGCCGTAATTAATAAGACTGACCATCAGTACGCCACCGCAAATGTTTCCCAGCGTAGCCGGGACGAGCCAGCGAAAATAATCTGCCAGCGGAATTGCCCCCGCAATGACGGTAGAGAGAATCTCCGCGCTGCCCGCGATGCAATGCGCGAAATGCCCGATGCCGACGACAAAAGTCAGCAAATACACCATGGCAATCTGACCGATCGTCCAATGACTGGCTGTAACGGTCCAGGCGACCAGCGCGATCAGCCATCCGCCAATGATTCCGCTCCAAAAAAAGTGAGAGGCTGATCCCAGGGAGGCTTCCTGCCCCAGTTGCACCAGTTGCGAAAGTATGTCTGGCCGCAGCGCGGGAGTCTTGCCCGCCAGCAAGGCAAACAACAAAGCTCCGAAAACATTCGACGCGAAAACCACTCCCCACAACCGCAGCGTTCTTACCACGTGCCGGCGCTCGTCGAGTACGAGGACCACGGGGTACAAGGTATTCTCAGTGAAGAGTTGCGCGCGCCCGATAATGACGGCTATAAAACCAACCGGATAAAGCAAGAAAGGTACGATCTGAGCACCGTGTCCGATAAGCGCGCGAATCGAGGCCACGGCAACTCCAGTTAGCCCCATCGTGAGACCTCCCGCGACGCCTGAAAATGCCAACTTCTGATTCGAGCGGCGCAGTTCGTCGCGCGCGTTCTCGATTGCGGCCTGGAATATCTCCGCCGCGGTGAGCCTTCGAGTCTCCGGTGTCGACTCTTCCGAAGGACTGCCTTTTCGAACTGTCTTAACCTCGGCCATCACGCTCCAGATCTAGCAGCAAAATCTTGCGACTGTCAAAAATAACTAACGCCAAAAGCGCACATTCTTATTCCCAAACACGCCTTTGAAGGAATTCGATGGCTCTGGTGGCAGCACTTTGATGCAAGAAAGACTATCCAAGAGGGGATAATCGCGCAACCGCCCGCTGTTGGCGAAAGGCGCTTGGGCGTGGCCGTGGCCGGGAAAAAAGCCCCGAGCCCACTAGCTGCGGACAGTCAAAAAGATTCGTACAGAGAATGGAAAATCAAATTAGAACCTTGCGCTCGGCTAAGCAGCCACAGCCTGTACCTGCAGGCAACTTTGCAGCGCCCGCAACGCGTATAGAGCATCATCCAATGCTTGATCTTCTTCAATGGTGTCATTGCCCGCGGCGAAAAGTTCACGTGCCCGAGCCACAATCGCGTGTTCCGCATCGGCGATTCGCGCCGGTATGCGCTCCCGGTCGGTTT
>JBAVUV010000552.1:0-3410 GCA_049696955.1 Candidatus Sulfotelmatobacter sp.
GTGGAAAAGTCTACGAACCGTTACACAATAGCAACCAGAGAGCGATGCCGGCGGCGGCATAAACCAAAAACATTCTTCGAAAGGAAAAGCAAAAGCCCAAAGCCGAGTTCCGGTGACTGCGTCAATCGCCTGGCCCGCTTCTATCTTATAGATTGAAGCAAGGTCGAAAATCAGGTGGCAGCACCGGCTGAAACGAGAACACCCAACTTGCACCGAGCGAACAAAATCGCTCCTCAAAGAGTGCGGATGGAAGGGTGGCGACAGTGGCGACTCGGCCGGGAGAAAAAAACTTGTCCAACGAAAAAACAATCAACCCACTTGACTCCGACCGGCCTTCTCATGGAAGGCGATTTCACTCAAAACCCCGGTTCCAAGGTTGGCACGCTCTCAGCAGAGACTCTGTAGAAAACCCGCTCTCTGAAGAGGAAATCCGGTTCAAGGGTTCTATGAGAGGAATGTCCTCGAACGCCAGTGGTTCCTTTGCAAAGTTGCCCCACCAAAGCCCATAAAGCTCTATTGTTTTCTCGCCCGCATTCCATAGGAGAGTAGCCAGGGCGCTGCGATTCTGACCCAAAGCTTGCCACGCGTTCGGTATCGTCGGAGTCGAATATTGGCCGTAACCGGCGTCAGCACTCGTTGAGAATATGGGCGACCTCGGATCAACCAGTGCGAACTCACGACTCCAGCATCCGCATCGCCTTCACCATGCTCACATACATACGATTGAAAGACCGCGCCAGATCCGAAATTTCATCCGACCCCTTCACCGGAATCTCCGGCACATTAAAGTTGCCCTTGCTCACCTCATCGGCTAGCGCCGACAACCGGCTCACCGGACGAATCACAATCAACACCATCGCCGCATCCAGCAAAATCAGAGCCGCCAGCGCCAGGCCGCACAAATAAATCATCAGCGTGCGAAACGCCCGGTTGGCAATATTCAATGGCACCGACATCGGCACTGAAACAATCTGCGCCCCCACCGTATCGCCCAGCTTCCAGTCGAATCCGTTATTCGTTCCATAAATTCGAATCATCGCCGCCGGCGCCGCCGCCGGTGTGCTGTGGCACTCGAGGCACGGACCAGCCGCCACAATCGGCCGCGCCAAAAACATCGACCGCCCTCCCGGTACCTCGCGCTGCCCCGAAAATTCCTTGGCATCCGCATGGCTGCGGAAGTTCTCCACAATGTCCGCCTCCCAATCCACCGCCCGGTCGCGCAGGTTGGTCGGATTCAGTGTCGCCTCTTTATAGGTGTAGTCCGGATAACTCGCGCGCAAATAATTAAAAACTTCCGTCGCTGAAAACGCCGGCACCGTCTGCGGCAAAAATGTCCGGATGCGCGCCTGGTGCGCCTGCAGCAGCGGCACAATCTGCTGCGATGTATAAGTCCTCATCCCGCCCGCCGCCCCCATCATCAACCGCGCCTGCTGCAAAACCTGCTCCTGTGCATCGCGCTCCAAAAACTCCCGCGAAAAATAACCCGCAATCCCAATCCCCACCGCAAACACAAAAATCAACACCAGATTAAACTTCAGCAAAAGTTTCATAGGCCGCCAATTATAAAACGGACCAGAAGGCCTGAGCCGGAAGCCCTCCGGCACTGGGTGCCCCATTTCTCGCCTCCTTTGCGAGAAATGGGAATAGATGCGCCCGACAAACGGCAATCCCACATCCTTAATAGTGCGCTCTCACGCAACCCCAGAAGTAACTGAAAGAAAGTAACCCACCGGAACCCCAAATCCCGCCGTCCAGCATCGCAATTCCGCTGCTGGATCACCCGCCCCGCATTTGCGCCAAAATTCATTGCACTCGATCAATCCCTCTGGTAGCCTTTACAAGGACTGCTTTTGAATGTTTTTTCGTATCGCCGTTGCGACCACGTGCCCCCGTCCGTGGCTCTCGCACAAATAAAGTTCAAACAGGTAAAGTTCGAAGCAAAGCCCGAAGTCATGTCCGAAGCAATTCTCTAAGGAGAAACAATCTTGTCTGCAACTTCATCCTCAAAGAACCGTATTTTGTTTACCTCCGAATCCGTAACTGAAGGCCATCCCGATAAAATCGCCGATCAGATTTCCGATGCCATCCTCGACGCCTGCCTCGCCGAAGATTCCTTCAGCCGCGTCGCCTGCGAAACTCTCACCGCCACCGGCCTGGTTGTCATTGCCGGAGAAATCACCACCAAGGCCTACGTCGATTTTCAAAACGTAGTCCGCGGTACGGTCCAGTCCATCGGCTACGACAACGCTCTCCACGGCTTCGACTGCAACACCTGCGCTGTCATCTCCAGCATTAACAAGCAATCCGGCGACATCGCCATGGGCGTCGACACCGGCGGCGCCGGCGACCAGGGAATGATGTTTGGGTATGCGGTGAATGAGAACGAAGAGTTGATGCCGACGCCGATTTCGTTGGCGCACAAGCTCACGATGCGGTTGTCGCAGGTGCGGAAGAATGGGACGCTGCCGTTTCTGCGTCCCGATGGGAAGTCGCAGGTTACGGTTGAGTACGATGCGAAGGGAAAAGTTATTCGTGTGGATGCGGTTGTGATTTCGACGCAGCATGCGGAAACTGTGAGCAATGAGGAGTTGCGCGCGGGAATTTTGAAGCATGTGATTCAGGCAGTGATTCCCGCCCATTTGCTCGATGCGGATACGAAGTATCACATCAATCCCACGGGACGCTTTGTAATTGGCGGACCGATGGGAGATACGGGGCTGACGGGCCGGAAGATCATTGTCGATACTTACGGCGGCATGGGTCGTCACGGCGGCGGAGCTTTCAGCGGAAAAGATCCGACGAAAGTCGATCGATCCGCAGCTTACATGGCGCGGCATATTGCCAAGAATATTGTTGCCGCGAAGTTGGCGGATCGCTGCGAAGTGCAGCTGGCATATGCGATCGGCGTGGCTGAGCCGGTGAGCGTGCGCGTGGATACATTCGGCACGGAGAAAGTGAATCCGGAAGTTCTTCCGGATTTGATTCGCGCGAATTTCAAGCTGACTCCGCGCGGGATTATCGAGTCTTTGGATTTGCGCCGGCCGATTTACAAGAAGACGGCGGCGTATGGACACTTTGGACGTAACGACCCGGACTTTACTTGGGAAGCGACCGATAAGGCGGCGAAGTTGGCCAGCGACGCGGGGGTGCGGGAGACGGCGGGGGCGCGGAAGTAGAAAAAGTATAGGCGCGGAGGCATAGAACAGTTTTGTCATCTCGAGCGAAGCGAGGGACCTTGGTACTCGCTTGCGGCGAAAGAGTTCTGAGTGCGCCAGCAAAAACCAAGGGCCCTCGCTTCGCTCGGGATGACAAGTTGGTGACGGCAAGCCTTTCGGTGATGGGCCGAAGGTGCCATTCCCCTAAGAGTTTTTGAATATGCGGAATCCAGGTTTGATTCGTGTATTCTGACA
>JBAVUV010000553.1:0-19168 GCA_049696955.1 Candidatus Sulfotelmatobacter sp.
AGAACAGAAGGCGCACGTTCTTACATGCAATTTCAGGTCCCAGAGCTTATCACGTGGCAGTAGACCACCTACACCCATCGCGCCGGAGAGAAAGTTCTCCGCCTCATTCTTTCAAAACTCAGGCAACTCTTTTCAACACGGACATATACGCTGCGTTCACGTACGTAGTACGTACTAAACCAGCTGGCGCTGTTCCTGCTCGCGAAGAACGATAGGTGATGGTTCGTGGTGCTCGAACTATCCCCTTGGAAAGCCCTTTCTGCGATGATTCGGCTGCGGGGAGGGGTTCAGGGTTCCGAAGCATTTCTCTAGTGTAAAGCGATCTTTTGGGCCAGCTTAGAGGGCATCCTAATGGCGGGGGGATCTGCGCAAGCCCCTTATTTGGGCAATAAATTACTTGACTCGCCCACCAGTGATGACAACCATACGCTTAGTCCGTATATGTCCGCTTATTTCGAGTTGTACAGATTCAGTTTCCTCCCATGCATCCGTGGTAAATTCAATGAAATTATTTCCCAATTGATACTGGCCTTCGTCGTGCCCTATTGATACTGGCCTTCGTCGTGCCCTATTGCCCACTCATCAATCGGTGCATCGAATATTATCCTAACCCGTCGCGGCAGTCTGTTCGAACTTCTCTCAACAGCACGCACGCGCATGGGCGAGGAAACCCTCGCTAAGTGGCTCCTTGCGCCTTCAGCCGTTGATCAGATTATTGAGCGGCAGTCAGCGGTTCGCGAATTATGCGAGCAACTCGATTTCAGGGAGGATTTGGCAATACTCGGGGAAGATGCCGACGCCGGAGTTTATGCTGAGGCGTTGTTGGGCTGGGCTGAAGCTCCGAACCAGTTGAAACCTGCGTGGCTTCAACGGCTCGCGCCGATTCTCGTTATTGCAGGGGTCGCGAGCGCTGTGGTTTGGTGGTACTTGGGAACCGCCACGCCATTCCTGTTGATCATCGTGATGGAGGCATTTCTAGGCTATCTATTACGCAAGAGACGCGAAGAAGTCCTGCATGGTTCCGAGAACGCATTTCGTCATTTAGATCTGCTTTCAGGCATCTTGGCAGAAATCGAACAGCACACTTTCCGTGCACCTCGCCTGCAATCACTGCAAGGTGCGCTTTCGTCAAATCAACTCGTAGGTTCGCGTGCGGTCGCAAGCCTAAGAACTATTGTTGATTTAATCGACTCACGCGACAACCTGATCGTCCGCATTTTGGACGTTCCTCTCATGTATTCGGTGCAAGTGGCGTTTGCAGCAGAACGCTGGAGGCGGGCTCACGGCCATGCGGTGCGCTCGTGGTTGAACGTGATTGGGGAAATCGAAGCGCTGATCTGCTTTGCCACCTACAGCTATGAGCATCCCGACGATCCTTTTCCCGATTTCGTCCAAGATTCAACATGCTTCGAGGCCACCGGTGTCGGGCATCCACTAATTTCGGCAGCAGCTTGCATTCGTAATGACGTAAACCTGTCTGATGGCAGGCACGTGTTCTTGGTGAGCGGCTCGAACATGTCTGGCAAAAGCACGTTGCTGCGTTCGGTTGGAATCAATGCTGTGCTCGCGATGGCTGGGGCTCCAGTTCGAGCACAGCGCCTTCGTATGAGTCCTTTGCATGCCGGCGCTAGCATCCGAGTCAACGACTCTTTGCAAGAAGGAAGCTCTCGCTTTTATGCCGAGATAACTCGGTTGCGCAAACTCTTTGACCTCGCGGACGGCGATCCGGCATTACTTTTCCTACTTGATGAGCTGCTGCAAGGCACAAATTCAAATGATCGCCGCATTGGGGCTGAGGGCGTTGTCCGTGCTTTGCTGAATCGCGGTGCTATCGGGTTGGTGAGTACCCACGATCTGGCGCTGGCTGACATCGGTGGGTCACTGAACGGGCAACTGTACAACGTCCATTTTCAAGAAGAATTCGAGAACGGAAGGATGCTCTTCGATTACAAGCTGCGGGAAGGGGTGGTCACAAAGAGCAATGGGTTAGCGCTAATGAGGTCGATTGGACTCGACGTTTGACCGTTGGTGGCATCCCAAGCAATTCTCGATGTGTAAACGCACCCATTTTCGCAACCCCCCAGTTACAGCTTGGCTTCAGCAATGCTGAAGACCGTCCTAATCTTATGCTGATGCGGCCCTAGACTTCACCTCTCGCTGTGACACGGAATTCGGACGCATCACAAGCGAATAACCGAAAAAAAGACCACTCATTAGAAGCGACACCAGAAAGCCCATGAGAAAACCTGCGTTGAAGCCATCGATGAATGTTGGAGCGTCTACCTGCATAGTCCTAAGTGTGTCCGCGTTGAGGAACCGGGGCAAGATAACGGGGGTTGGGCGTCCTTTGGTACAGCCCGAGGATGGCGCTGACAGATACGTGCCCATGCCGATGATTTCCGCGTGGAAATTTGGCGTGCCACAGGCAAAACCGGAATCCCGGCTGCTATCAGGATAACCGCCCAAAGTCTGTGCGCTTCACGGCGCGGTGATAGAGCACTAAGATCGCAGAATACGCTCTGAAACTACAGGTGGCGAATGTCGCTATCACACTCGTTGACCCAAATGCGGAGCAAAATGGCAGCTTTTCAAGGTTTCCCTTAATCCCGCCCCACTGGCCACGAAGGCTGCGTTTTACGTCGCAATTTTTGGCGGGTTTCCGCCCCTGTTTCGCCAGATCGACTGCTGGCCCGTGGGTATACCTTCGGGGCCGCAGTAGCCATGCCCCAAGCGCCGGTGAAGCAAACCTCTAAGACAGCCGCGCTCGCTACCGCCAGATCAACCATCAGGTGATGGGCGGGAAGTGTGGGACGGACAATCTCGATTTCCCTCGCTGTGCTAAAGGCTCAACCTTCCTAAGGACCGAGTTTCCCATCGCAGTGTGCGCTATTGACCAGTCTCAGTTATTAAATTCGAGATAGCATGACAGTCTGGTGCGCGGCTTCGCCTGCAACCAGGTTTCGCTAATCGATCTCTAAGCATTTGTCGGCAGGAGAAATCTCGATCGGTCGAAGAATAGCTAGGTTCGTTGTGGCGACATTGGCTCTATGGTTTTCAGCGTGGGCCATGGCTCAGCAGAACACGACTTCTTCACCATCTCAGGACCATCCCAATGCAGGTCCGGCTCGCACTGCTGAGATCACTATTCGCGGTTGTGTGAGTGGAGCGAAACGCTACACCTTCATGCAAGCCAGCACGGGGGCGATATTTGCCTTGAATGGAAAAACTGACCGCTTTGCCTCCGTCCGGGGCAAACTGATAGAGGTGACGGCGAACGAGTTCGCACCGCCGCAAAATAAATCGAACGGACTCCCGAAGTTATCGGTCAACAAAATACGAGTTGTTGCAAACAAGTGTCCGATTCAGGCTCATCCGGAACCTACGAAGCCGAATTCAGCTTGGACAAATCCGCAGCCTCCGCCGCCCGCCACATCTCCGGCCACAAGGCCCTACGCCGATCCCGGCACAGTAAGCCAGAAACCGCCGAACGTTAACAACCCCAACACTTCAGGCGATACGGGGGCTCCAAGTCCGGGTACCGGAAACCCACCGAGTCCTCCCCAATAGTGACATACTCGATTTCGGTATCGCCGCCATGCTGGCTCATTCTTGGCCGGTCGAGTCTTCCCCCTCTGAGACGCCATCGAAGTGCTCCTCAATGATCTGTCTTTTCCTCTACAATCTGTAGCGGGGGCCGCACATGGGGAAGAGTATGGCACATTGCGTGGCTTCGCCACGTACTCTAGGTCAGCACTTGATGATGTTCAATCCACCACTGAAGCACAGCTTTCGCTACAAGAATGAGAGATCGCAGTTTTTCCAAGCTCTTTATCGAGCGCGAGTCGTTGTTCCTCGACTGTCGTAACGCTCCTCTTCTTGCTCCAAAAAGCGAAGGGAGGAAAGTGCGTCGTCGGCAATTGCGGTACGCTCCTCGGCTTAGATGCATATCTATCGTCTTCGAAGAGAATAAGACTGCGCGCACCCAAGAGTTCGTCTTGCAATGGTCTTCGGATGGCGGACGCTCGTTTCGAGAAATTGTGCGCCAGCAATGGAATTTCAGTCCTCCTGACACAATCCGCGAGGTCGAGGAATTTCAGGTTGCACTCTCTGATGTCACCGTTCTTGAATTAATCATTGCGCCAGACATCAGTCGAGGATCGGCTCGCGCCTCGCTCAAGAGCCTGCGGGTGTCTTGACTTCAGACATCAAGGGTGAAATCATTATCTTCATCGGGCGGGTCGCAGTTTTGCCCGCAAAGTTGACGTTGCTCTCGCATTCTTCCGCATTCATTCATCCTTCATAGGAAGTTGCCTTCCGCACATTCGGAATTCTTGAGAGGGAGGTCAATCATGCCACTCGTGGCAGCGTCCAAGAAACTAATCAAATTTGATCCCCAAACCTTCCTCTCGACCATCGACGGCGGCGGTAGGAAAATCGCAGCGTTTCCCAATAAGCAGACGATCTTTGTTCAGGGCGACTCATCCGATGCTGTTTTTTATATACAGAAGGGAAAAGTAAGACTCACCGTTGTGTCGGAAATCGGGAAAGAAGCCACAATCGGCATCCTGAATGAGGGCAGTTTCTTCGGCGAAGGTTGCCTTACGGGGCAGCCTCTCCGCATGTGCTCCGCAACCGCGATGAGCGATTGCTCCGTGATGCGAATCGAAAAGAAGTCCATGGTGGAAGTGCTTCACCGGGAACGTGCGTTCTCCGAATTGTTCGTGGCATATTTGCTGGCACGGAACATCCGATATGAAGAGGATTTGGTTGACCAACTCTTCAATTCCAGCGAAAAGAGACTAGCTCGGATACTGCTGTTGTTGGCTCATTTCGGCAAGGAAGGCAAGCCCGAAACTCTAATCCCCAAGATGAGTCAAGAGACCCTCGCAGAGATGATAGGCACAACGCGGTCACGGGTCAGTTTCTTCCTGAACAGGTTCAGGAAGTTGGGCTTCATCGACTATGACGGCGGGAGTGGCTTGCAAGTCCACAGTTCACTTCTCAACATCGTTCTCCACGACTAGAACCTCGTTCCGAAAAAACGAACTCTGCTCTCTTGCAGAGCTAGCCAGTCTTGGCTTCGCCATTTCCTTGATGACTTCGGCTAGTGTCGCTTTGTCCGCTTGCCTCTTGGCTTTCTTTTTTACCCATAGTCCCGGGGGTAGGCTTCATTAAGCAAACGATCATTCTGATCCGAGAGACGCCGCAAATTTCAATTGTGCCGATAAATGATGGTGATCGCTGCTCCATTCTGCTCACAATCGCAGAAAGGCTCGCCATCAATTCGCCATCGACGTACGCTCCGGATTCCCCGTCAAAACATAAAGTGTCCAAGATTGACCATTCTTGTGCATTGGTTTTGAGGCACTATCTCTCCTACCAATGAAAAAAGAACTCAGCCCAAAGCAAGTGCTCGCTGTACCCTGTCCAACTTGCGGTGCTGCTCCGGGAAAGAAGTGCGAGCTTAGCACGGGCCAACCGCGCACGGAGTCCCATCGCGACCGCCGATTGATCGCAGCAGATGAAGCAGCGCAGGCTTAGAGGGTTTGGCCTCTGTGGTTCAATTCGGTTTCGGCGACAGCTTTGAAAGCTCACCTTCGAAATGAGTTTCAACTTCTTCACGACTAAGCGGGTTTTTCGCGTTGGGCAATACGATGGAATAGACCACTTTATTGCCTTCGATCTGAGCGGTGAGAAACGCCTTCTCGTCCAAATTCTTGGTTGGTGAATTTCACTCTTCTACGATCTGCGAGCGTTTTAATCCACTCGTCGCCCATTCAGCACCCCCCCAAGTGGCCGATTCAGTCGAGATCATACGCGCCTTAAAGACTCAGAGGTATAAATCTTCTTCGTATGGACCCTTGGCACATCGTTGACGAAATCAGGCATTTCACCATGACCCACTGACCCTCCGAAATCCGAAGCTTCCGCACTTTTTCCGTCTGCAATCGGTCAAGTCCGCCAAATTAGTCGTCGGGACTGAGCAGTTTGGATCAGCCGAGCCATGCTTTCCAAGGCTATGCTCTAGTTAACGAGCAGATGAACAGGCGAAGCAAACCATCTGGGGTAACGAAATATGAGCCATATCAATAAGCTGATATCCAAACTGCGCAAAACTCCGCAAGCGCCTCTGTCGCGCCTCGGAGGAACTCCTGACTCAGACCGTGCCAAAAGGCCACGGCTCGCTCAGCCCCTTGCTCCCGATTCAGAATTGAATCCCGGTGATCGCGTCGAGGGTTTGGGTAATTTCGGAAAACGGACTGGGGAATTCGGAACCGTTGAGAAAACGAACGAAGACGATGCGCTAGTGAAGTGGGATGATGACGGTCGCATGAGAATACACCAGCCGTGGCTCAAGAAAGTCAGCAATAAGGTTCATCCCCTCGCCAAGCCCGCAAGTTCATAGCAGATGCGCTTCAAAGGTGGGATGGTCTGCTAGATTGCATTGGTTTTGCCGACCACTTCCGTCCGCCGGGGGAGAAAAATGTGACATCGATTTGCAATAGTCTTGATTTCGCATTTGCTGCTGTGGAACGGACAGTTCATCAAAGAATTCTCTTACAGACTGGGAACCGGCGGTTTGGATCGTTGCTCGGCGGAGGGCGTCGTTTCTGTCTTGCTGAACAACGGAGACGGCACATTTAAATCCGCCCACAGTTACAATTCGGGCGGGTCTGCATATCTCGGTGCCTACATCACAGTCGCCGACATAAATGGCGACGGCAAGCCGGATGTGATCGCGGCAAACCAGTATGGCCCCGGCTGTGTCGGCGCTGGCTGCGCAAACTCCGTCAGCGTCCTGCTCGGTAACGGCGACGGTACCTTCCAGTCTCCGCTGCCAGTCAACTTTAGCGGAGATCCTGAATCACTCTTTGTTGCTGACGTGAACGGCGATGGCAAGCCCGATTTGCTCGTCGCAGGTGGCGGAGAGCTTGGCATTCTGCTCGGCAACGGCGACGGAACTTTCCAGCCCGCAGTTCTTTACAGCACAAACGGGATTGATTTGGGCTTTGAGCTCCATCAGAACCTTGCAGTTGCAGACATAAATGGAGACGGCAGGCTCGACGTGCTCGTTTCTAATTCCCTCGTCTTCGGAGGGGGGAACGCGGGATCTGTTGCCGTATTTCTGGGGAACGGCGATGGAACTTTCCAGGCAGCCGTCTCCTACCCGCTTGCAGGGAGCGGCCTCGGGGGAATTGCTCTTGCAGATGTCAACGGTGACGGCAAACTCGATGTCGTCGCAACGGTAGCTGGCGAGGTTCTCGGTTACAGTGCTGTAACCGTACTACCTGGCAACGGGGACGGCACCTTCCAGCCAGATGTCCTTATTTGTTGCGCAACCCATTGATGATGATTCCCTCTGGGTTGCGGATGTGAACAACGACGGCAAGCCTGACGTCGTGGCAGCGAGCTACTATTCCTACTACCCTAATGGATCTTGTTGCTCCGTTGCCGGAGATGCCCTGGTTCTGCTTAACAACAGTGGTGCCCCTTCGACAGCAAGCTCTCTCGCATCCTCGCTCAACCCATCCGTCTACGGGCAGGCCGTCACATTCATCGCCTCCGTTACTTCGAGCGCAGGCGCGCCCACGGGAACAGTCACACTCTACAACCGCTCGACCTCCGTCGGAACCGGAGCGCTCATCAACGGAAAAGCCTCCATCTCAGTATCGTCTCTACCCGCAGGTTCGAACTCGATCACTGCCGTCTACCCGGGTTCACTCAGTTTTCTCGCCAGCACTTCCGCTCCACTCATTCAAACCGTTGGCATCGGCTCGTCCACAACTCTACTAACGTCATCGGTGAACCCAGCAGCCACGGGCCAGCGAATTCGATTCCTCGCAACGGTGCGTGGTCAATACGGCGGCGCTGCCACAGGTACGGTGACGTTCGTTTCCGGGTCACAGATTTTGGGCGCGCCCAAACTCGTAGCGGGACAGGCGGCAGTTGGCACTTCTTTTGCCACCGCGGGAACCCACTCAATTACCGCCTATTACAGCGGCGATGCGAATAACACAGCCAGCACTTCGGCCATACTGAATCAAGTCGTCCTGACAGCCACTACCACCACGATCGGGTCATCTCTCAATCCTTCATTCGTCGGTCAGGCGGTGACCTTCACATCTACGGTCAGTTCTGACGCCGGGTCGCCACCCAACGGCGACGTCGTGACCTTCAGGAGCGGCGAGACGGTTATTGGAGCCGCTCTCTTGACCAATGGCACGGCCTCATTCAGCACATCCTCGCTGCGTGCCGGCACACTCACCATCACTGCCATCTACAGCGGTGACACCACGTTCCTTACCAGTACGTCCTCCAAACTCGCGCAAGTCGTGAACAAATACGCAACCGCCACTGCACTTGCTTCAAGTCTGGGTCCCTCCATTTACGGACAGCGGGTGACGTTTACAGCGACCATTACGGGAACCGGACCGGTCCCACCCAGCGGTCTCGTCTCTTTCAAGTGGCCGGGCTCTACCATCGGGACGGCAATGTTGAACAGCAGCGGTGTGGCCACGCTAACCCGATCTAACCTAAACGCCGACTCCTATCCTTTGACCGCGACGTACGTAGGAGACGCAAACAACGCGAGCAGCGCTTCCGCCATCCTGGACCAGGTGGTAACAGAAACCACGAGCGCGGCTACGCTCAGTTCGTCGCTGAACCCATCAACCGCAGGTCAAGCAATAACCTTCACTGCCACGATTACCTCGCCGACGGTCATAGCAACCGGGCCAGTGACCTTCACAGCAGGGAAGACGGTCCTGGGAACGGCACAACTTAGCAAGGGCAAAGCAAGTTTCACAACCTCGACATTGGCGGTGGGATCGACCATTGTGACAGCAACATATTACGGAGACTCAAACATCACAAAAAGTTCGGCGTCGGTCAAGCAGAGCGTGCACCAGTAAAGCGGAGTGAAAGTAGATCAGTGAACAGTAAGAATAATGCTGGGAAACAGTGACGGCCCTCAGGCTAGGCTACTCTGAAACTATCCTGGCTTGCGGTGTGCCCTCGACGAGTGAACCAACGAGTAGCTGTTGAGAAATCGCCATATCACTCATTGACTCGGGCTTGGAGTGGCAAATTCTCAAGGAGTGTAATCGCCTGTTAACAACACTTTACTTTCGCGATGGTTGGTCCAACTGTGCCTGCTTGTCTTTGGGCAGGCCTTGCTTGACGACTTCCAGCTTTTGAAATCCATCTTTGAGCACGGTCTGTTTCGCGTTTTCCTGAGTGACACAGATCGGCGTCAGCAGGATTGCTCTTGTGGTCAGGGTGCCGTTCGGCACATCGGTCAGGTTTGGGACGTCTTCGTGCCGAGCGAGTTTCATAGCGGCTCCGGCCGCGGCCCGCGCCTCATTTCCCACTGGTTTATAGACGGTCATCAGTTGAGAGCCGTCGAAGATCCGCTCGATGGCGGCTAGATCCGCGTCCTGACCCGAGACCAGTACTCTACCGGACCAGCCCTTGTCTTCGAGGGCTTGAATTGCGGCACCGGCAATCGCGTCATTCGAGGCCACAATCGCGGTGGGAGCAGCCTTGAACTTTTTGAGTTCCTCCGTGACCATGATGTAAGCCTCGGTGGCGCTCCACTCCGGCACCCAGAGATCGGCAAGGACATGGATGTCGCCGCGATCAATGAAGGGCTGCAGCACTTTCATTTGTCCGGCGCGAACAACTTTCGAGTTGGCGTCGAGGCGTGAGCCTACCAACAACAGGTAGTCGCCTTTGGGCGCACGATCCACCAAGCTTTGCGCCTGCTGCAGTCCGACCGAGAAGAGATCGAATCCGACGTAGAGGTCGACCGGTGCATTGGCCAAGCGGTCATAGCTGATCACCGGAACGTGTTTTGCGTGTGCGGCTTCCACGATGCGGGTAGCCTTGCTGGTATCGTGCGGCAGAAACACCAGGACATCGATGCCACTCTTGAGCAGTTCGTTGATCTGGCGAAACTGCAGCTCATCGTCGCCTTTGGCGGAACGGGTGACGACGGCACCTCCGAGCTCGTGGGCGCGCTGCTGAAATTCGTCGAGGTCGGTCTGCCAGCGCTCGCCTTTCATGTTTTCGATGGAAAATCCAATCTTGATTTCCTTATTCTGGGCCTGCACAGCACCCAGCGTCAGGACGACGAGAATGAAAGAAATTCCGGTGAAAAAACGAGGCGAAACCCGCATGAAAGTAACCTCTAAGGTGCCAACACAGGCACGACCAAGATCACGAGCCCGAAGCACGTTGAGGCGATGATGGCAGCGGTGGTAATGAGGGTCAATTTACCTTGGTAACGAGGATCTCGCTGGAGGCAAGGAGAAGAATCTGGGGACGAATGCTAGAAACGCCGACCGCTCTGGGGCCATCAGCTTCCCTATGCTTCTCAACCGTCGCAACAAGTGCATCCTATAAACTCATACCTAGCCTTCCAGAAATGCTGCCAAGCCCTTTTCCTTAGGTCGTGCATACTTCTGGCGTAACTCCTCTTGTCGGACATCAAAGTTCTTCCTGCAATCTTCTGAGCAAAAGGGACGCCTATTGGGCCACCCCTTCCCCACGGGGGAATCAAATTCCCCCTTGCAATCGGTGCAGGTGATCATTTCCCGTTGTGGAACCACAGGAAGTTCCACAGGAGGGGGTTGGGAGGTGGTGGGCGCAATAGAGGGTTGGGCCATGGGAGTGGACTTGACTCGCCTACAGGGGCAATCCGTGTAACCCTCACACACCGGGCATTTTTCCATGCAAAGCGGACAACCCTCATCTGCATCCATTTGGGCCAAGAGACTACGGTCATTGGGAGAGCCTAACGCTTTAGCTAGTTCAGCAAGGCTGAACAATTTCCACTTGCCCTTCTTGTGGATTTGGTTCCATTCCCACGCAGCCTTAAGCCGTTCGCCGCCTCTGACCAAATCACCATGACAACATTCCTTGGCCAAGTCCAATAGTAGGTCTACGTCTTCATCCCTCACAGGCTTACTGGGCCATATGCTGTTGAAGAACTCCCCGGCCTCTACCCAAACCCTTGAGTGAACATCATGATGAGGGGTGTATGTTTGTTTGTCAGACTCACGTCCGTGTATGTGAGGGAGCGCAGCGACCGAACGAACCTCACTCACTCCCTCACTCACTGGGTTTTGATCTACCGCTCGGCTACGAGCGGAAGGGTTATCACTTGGGTCAGCGGAGCGGGGGTTACTGGGTAGGGTCTGTGTAGCAAATGCCTCTACTCCCACCAGAGCCTTTTGCTGTGGGGGGGGGTGTCGCAAAACCTTCTGGTAGGGCTTGTCGCAAATCCCTCTGCTCCTGCTGGTGGATTTTGCTCAATCCAGAGAGGTTTCCACTGGTTCCCTTCGACCATCTGGTTGTGAATTTTTTGGCTCCTGCTTGACGACATTTCTCAAGGAAGGCGTTTCGCTCTATTTCCCACTGTGCAATTAGGGCGGGGTCACTCAGTTTGCTGGTGTCGATGTGGTAGACATAGGCCCACACGCCGTTTTCTCCGTAAGCGTATTTTAGCCAATAACCCTCATCATCGAGGTCCTGGACAAGTAAACCAATGTCTACCAAGGTTTGGGTGCGCCGACTGACTGTGCTACGGGAAGCACTGGCCCTCAGGGCAACGGCCGCTTCGGTGGGTCGGATGGATGTACCGTCCCGACTACCAAACGAAGCGTAGGCTTCCAGCACGGTTTTGAGGATGCGCGGTAGGGAGGATTTTTTTTTGGTCAACGATCCTATAGGACATGGCTAGAGCGCCATGACATGAATGCTGCTGGTTACATCACTTTTGATTGTAAGCATGGTCTCAAGCCTTTCATCTCTCTGGTCATCTCACGGACGATGAATCCGCCAAGCCACGATGTGAAAACGTGGGGATGGCAGGCTTGAGTCAACCATCCCCGATGCCTTTGGCAAGACACCCATCATTAAAGCATCCGGTAACCTTCGTACCCACAGCTGGCAGATCATCGTCGGTAATGTCGAGACCGTGAATGTTCTTCGTAGACGATTGAGCCTTGATCGCGTCGAAGAACTGCGCGTCCTCGGCGCGGCGATCCTTTTCGCGCTGTATCTGGGAGCAGACCGTCTTATAGCAGAGTCCCTGCAGCTTGAAAGCCTCCTCGACGGTAGGCATCCCAGCGCGGTCTTTTTTGTAGGTCTTGAACTCCGCGCGGATTTGACTCGAACACCTCGCACAAAACCTTGCGGATGCCGTAGCCGTAGGAGAGACACTGCTTCAGGCAGGCAAACTTCTCGTCCAACATCATGTCCGCGATGTTTGGCTTAACGCCGAGGAATGCAAGTGCTTGATTCGCAGGCAGCGGCACGATAGGCGGCGGCTGCACCCCGGGTGCTTTCGCGGGAACTTCTGCACTTGCAGAAGTTCCATCCGTGGGTACTGGAGTTGTTACCTGCGTTCCTGACGCAGCGCCAGAGCGCGATCTCGTGGGCGTTGCGGCTCCGCCCGCCAAAGCCGGGGCGGTCCCGCCAGTGACAAGATCTCGCGCTGTATCGGGCTGCAACTGAGCAGGCGCAATGCACGTAACGACCGACGCGCTGTTCTCTGCGGTCGCAGCTTTCCTATTTTTCGGAAGTGTGGACATAAGTTTGCTCCGTCGAATTCTGTGAGCAAGAAACCCACGTTTGAATTCAGCGAAACGAACCCCCGAAGTGGATTTTCGGTATTGGTCGCTGCTGTAGATTGGCAGCGGATCGCTTCAGTGCTACTGGCGGCTTCTGGGACGGGTTGCCCTTCTTCGCTCTTTTCTTCTGGCCAGCAGCTTTGCTGTCATGTTTCGTATACAGAGTTAGATGCTCGGCAAATACAAAGGTTCGCGGCGAGTGCACGGATCAGCGAAACGGATATTACGCGGGTAACATCAGGCGATTAATTACATAGATAAAGCATGACACCGATTTTTCAGCGAACTATCGGCCAATGATTCCTTGGGGTCAACCTGAGCCGCTGCCCGAAGAATATTTATGTTCGCACCACGCGATCATTACCATGCACCAATGCAGCCGCCGCATTGATCTGTTGGCGGCGCGCAGGACTTCTTCGGTCTTGACTCGCCAAGTATTTCTGCGTGGTAGCGGGGGAACTGTGACCGAGGTCCGCCTGGATGGTGGGAAAATCTGTGCCGATCCGCGCCTGAAACGTAGCCCAAGTTTTCCTGAGGGTATGGATGATCCACTTCCTACATACAGGGGCTTCCACGCACGACTTCCGCTTGCGATTGTGAGTTCCCACACATTGGCCGCAATTCAATCCCGCTCTCCACGCCACCCTCTTGATAATCCTTAGCAGGTGACGGTCAGGGTTACCGTCGGAATTGGGGAATACCAGTCCGTTGCCGGGACGCCGCTGGTGACGAACTCGGAGCCGTTCAGCGAGGCTGTCGCTGATTCCGATGACGCGCTGTTCGCTGTCCTTAATCTGCCAGTCGTATTGCTCTCGCTTGCTGTAGACGTGAACTTCCTTGTTCCGCAAATCGATGTCCGGCCATTCGATGTGCGTGGATTCCCCGTTTCTGAAGCCCACACCCATGAAGAATTCCAGCACATTCACCCTCATCCAGGGTAGCAAATTGGAGCAGGCGAGCCGTCACTTCTGGGTCGTAGGCAACGACTTTTTTCTCTTCATATGCTGGCCACTCGCTCTGCGGAATCAGGTTTCTCCGGCCGTGGGTGTTCAAGAACGCAATCGTGTTATTGAAATGATTCCAGACGGTTCTGGGATCGATATTCTTGCCAATGGAGGTCCGCTGCCCGCGCAAGAAAACTTTGAACAGTCGCAGATCATCACCATCAACCTCATCGATGTGGGTTTTCTTGCAGGATTCGGTGAACAGTTTCAAAGCCAGTGTGTAGCACTGTCGGGTATGCTTGCGCCAATCTTTCTGAGCCGCTTTGCCGGTCGTCATGTATTGGCAAATCGCAACCGCTAGCGTGAGCCGGGGTTGTTCGGTTGGCGGGTGCAAATGCGGTAGGGCTTCAAGTGGCACCACCCCACGTTCGATATCTCGCAGCAGTTTTTCTTTGCGGGCTTTGGCATCTTGCGCAAGGAGGGGATCGCTTCCGACCGCTTCCCATTCTCCCGCACAGCGCAAATAGTATTCCCCGTCCTGTAACTTCAGACGGGTCTGCTTGTTGTCTTGGTAGAGGGGCTTGCTGAATTTTCCGTGGCTGCGAATCCACAAACTGACTGTCCGGATCATCGGGGGTCTCCAGATTTCAATACCGCCAAATCAGGAAACCCACGAAATTGTTCACAAAAATGTTCACAGGCCGTGAAAAATTTCGTTTTACGGGGATTTTAGGTGTTGGTGGGCAGTGCAGGACTCGAACCTGCGACCTCCTGCTTGTAAGGCAGGCGCTCTAACCAGCTGAGCTAACCGCCCCTCTGAAAACAAAGAAGTTAAAAAACGGTATCGACATAGCACCTCAGCAAAAGTCGATAAAACCGGAGCCAACGGAAGGACATATTAAATCCCAGCCATCACGTTTGGCGCTCGGTGACGCAGCAGGCTTTCAATCTCTTTCACTGAGCCAGCGTACAGCAAACCTCTTGTGCTGCACTTTAAATTTTACCTCAAAAGCATCTCGTCCGAGGCCAGGAGCAAGGTTATCCTTTGAAGAGCCGGGCCAACAAACTGGAGTCCGCACCGACGAAGCAGGTTCGCTCTTCTTCAGGCGTCTTCCCCTCCTGTCGCGCGACAATGTAAGCGGCGTACCACCCTGACCAATGGTGCCTCGGCGCAGTTGAGTCAAAAGTTAAAGTTTTTGAATTACTCGTCTAAGCCGCGACGAACTGCTGGAACGAATCCGCAGGTCACGCTGCGCCCGCCTCTCTCGCTGCGCCGTTCCGGGCTTCGATGGCCTTGACGGAATTTTTAAACGCTTTTTCCAAAACGCCCTTGCCGATGGTTCCGACGACTAAGCCGAGCAACCATCCCTTGAAGTTCTTGCCCTCGCGTACGACGAACACGTCGATGTCGGTCAAACCGTCGGGACGACGTGTGAAGTTGTAGGTGTGGCCGGACCCGCCTCCCCACGTGTTGGAGTCGGTGGTCGTGAGGACGACGTGGTTGGGATCGGACCAGTCGTAGTGCAGGCGTTCCCAGATGCCGTTTGCCCCTTCAGTGACGTCGGCCTCGGTCGGGCCACGGCCATGCACCTTGAGGTATTCATCGGTGCTGTTGCCAAAGAGCTTCGCGCGGCCCGGCCCGAAGTCGGTGAGCCCGGCGATGTACTTCTTGGGCGTCAAGGTCGTTGTCTGGTGCAGGTGAATCGTGGACATGCGTGCCCCCTTTCGCTTCCCGAGACCTCCGGGATTCCAAGTCTAGTTTTAATTAGTCCGGTCGATACTGCTCATACTGGCGTCTTTCGCTAAGCGGCGACGAACTGCTGTCCGCCGTCGATGTCATAGGTTGCGCCCGTGAGTGCGGTGTTGGTCATGATGTGCACGGCGAGCGCGGCCACGTCGGCCGGTCCGACCACGCGTCCGATGGGAAGCGTAGTGCGAAGCTGGTTGCGACGTTTTTCGAGCTGATCGCCCAGCAGTTCGGCGGACAAAGGCGTGTCCACGAATCCCGCGGCGATAAGGTTGACTCGCACCGGCGCGATTTCGAGCGCCAGGTTAGCGGTCAGGTTTGGGAGAGCAGCGGTGACCGCGCCAGCGATACTCATGCCGATGGCAGGGCGTCGACCGCCAGTGCCGCCCATGAAGATCAGTGTTCCTCCGGGTCGCACTTTGTTGGCGGCGCTGCGCGCGACATAAAGTGCCTGTAAGAGATGCTGGCCGACAAGATCGCGAATCTTCGCGAAGTCCATATCGGCCAGGCGTCCATAGTACGGCCGACCGGCTGTCACCATGACGTGATCGATCACTGGCAAGTCTCGAAAAAAACGCTCGATGGCAATCGGATCCGTGGCGTCGAAGGCCGCAGTGCTCGATGCACCAATCTCGGCTGCAGCATGCTTAAGACGCTCGGGATCACGGGCGGTGAGAATTACCTTGGCCCCTTCTGCACTTGCACGACGTGCCGTTTCGAATCCGATGCCAGAGCTGCCGCCGATCACAACAACGGTCTGGCTAAGGAGCGCCGGTTCATGGTGGATAGGAGAGGGGATAGTTACGGTGCTCATGGTTCCTCCGATTCGGCTAGTCTACTTCTCGCGCCGCTGCCAGCAGTCCGAAGCTACGCTCGCTTTATGGTTGATGCTCAATACTCTTTCCAGGCGTCAAACGAGTCAGCTGTTGATCTCGAAGCTGATTCAGCAGCCCTACTTTTCCAAAGTTTATCAGCCACGCTGGTGCGCAAGCCACTGATCTCTATTCATGGAAGGAAAGCTAAGAGACGCGATTTGATGGTGTCGCTCTTGCCAGATATGTGTTGTGAGGCGCGCTTTCGCCATCATGCGGTATGTTATTTGGTGACGGTGAAGAGTGTGCAGGGGTAGCGCTGTTGGAAGTCAAAGGCGTGCGGCGACCGATTCGCTGGCCGCCAGCAGACGAAATCCTGACGGTTCCTTGACGATTCGCTTGAAAATGCGGCAGCGACTCGGATTGGAGAAAAGGAGTATAGGTGTCGAGCCACAGCGACAAGAGCGATAAGACGCTTGGATTAAATAAACCGATTTGCCGCCGCGATTTTCTGAACTCCACTTTGTTGGCCGCAGGTGGCGCGCTGCTTGCGCCACTCACGCCACAGCAACTGTTGTCCAACGCCGCGGCCGCCGAGGAATGGACTGGTTATGGCGGCGTGGGCGACTACTCCAATTCGAACGGAAACACACTCGAAGTCATGACCGCGGGGCACCAGATTCGCAACGGCACTTTCAATTCATTGCCCGCCGATGTGATCGATACCGGCGAAGTGTTCGATTGCGTTGTGGTGGGTGGAGGAGTGAGCGGCCTTGCGGCAGCACTGTTTGTTCAGAAATATGGCGAGTCCAAACTCAGCTGCCTTGTTCTCGATAATCATCCGGTTTTTGGGGGCGAGGCGAAGCGAAACGAATTCATTGTAGATGGCCAGCGCATTATGGGGCCACAGGGGGCAGATCATTTCCAGGTCCCGCTTCCGCACAGTTTTATGGGGAGATTTTTTGAACTGATCGGGCTCGACTGCAGCCAGTTCAAATATCAGGAGTGGGGAGCTGCGTCTCCTGAGGTCCCGCTGGGTTACAGCTTCGAAGATGCAAAGGGTCCTGATGCTTTCTATTTCGGTGCGAAGTTCGGTCAAAAGCCCGGAATGTGGTTGATTGATCCATACGGGAAAAAACTGCGGGGCGCGCCAGTTTCCGAGCAGATGCGGTCTGAACTGCTCAGGTACAACGATCGACCGAAAACTGGCTTGCCGTTCGAGTATCCGGGAGATCAGAAATCGCGCCAGTTGGATAGCATCACCATCGAACGCTATCTGACGGACACCTACAGCTTGAGCAAAGAAACAATTCAAACATTCATGGCCGACGAGGGCAGTGGGTTCGGTGCCGGGCCGGATGTAGTTTCGGCTTATTGTATTTACGCTTTCGATGTTGATCGTTCGATGGACCAGCCGTCGCTTTCGTTTCCTGGCGGAAATGATGGAATCGCGCGTCACATGGTGAAGACACTCGTACCCGACTCAATTGCCGGGCCCAATACGCTCGATGCAGTCTGCCGCAACAACATTAAGTTTGAGGCCCTCGACCGCCCCGGGCAACCGGTGAAAATCCGTTTGAGCAGCACCACAGTTTGGGTGAGCCACGAAGGGGATGCTTCCAAGTCGGACTTCGTTACGATTGCTTACACGCGCGGCGGCAACGTTTACCGGCTCAAAGCACGATCGGTGGTCATGGCCGGCGGGTGCTGGACTTCAAAGCATATCGTTCGCGATCTGCCTGCCGCGCATCGAGAGGCCTATGATCAGTTCTACCGATCCCCCTGCATGATGGCGAATGTTGCACTGCGCAATTGGCGCTTCCTGTACAAGATGGGCATCTCGGGCTGCCAGTGGTTTGAGGGCCTGGGCAGCTTCACAGCAATTCGGAAGCTGCCGACGTTTTCCAGCGACAACAAAACGATCACTCCGGATTCTGCCGTAGTGCTTACGCTCAAGGTGATTTTTCCTCATTATGGACTGCCTTTGCAGGAGCAAGGGAACCTCGGTCGCGCCCAACTCCTCACGACTTCTTTCCGCGACTACGAACGGCAGATTCGCGCGCAAATGACCGAGATGTTTTCCGCTTCCGGATTCGACGCCTCTCGCGACATCGCCGGCATCGTTCTGAATCGCTGGGGACACGCTTACGTCAGTCCGCAGCCGGGATTCTTTTTCGGGAAGGACGGCAATCCCGCGCCACGTTCGATTCTGCGCGCCGCACCATTCGGACGAATCGCATTCGCCAATACTGATTTGTCCGGCACGCCCGACCATCGTACCGCTATCGGAGAAGCGCATCGCGCAGTGAGCCAATTGCTGGATCAAGTGCTGACCTAGCAAATGGATTAACTGCAATCGTGGTAAATTTGCCTCGCAGGACTGGCGCGGTTGGACGCGGTCCGTCATTTCAGATTCCCGCACTTATGGCGCCAGATGAACGTTAGAGCTTGTTGAGTCCATCCAACGCGGCGACCTTATAAGCCTCCGCCAAGGTGGGATAGTTAAACACTGCATCGCGAAAGTACTCGATGCTCGCACCCAGGCTTAGCACCACTTGGCCGATGTGAACAATTTCCGCTGCCCGATCACCGATCACATGGACTCCAAGCAGTTTAAGCGAGTCTGGGTCGAAGATTAATTTCAGCAGACCCTGTTCGTCACCGAGCAT
Source organism: Candidatus Sulfotelmatobacter sp. (assembly GCA_049696955.1). Taxonomy (GTDB): domain Bacteria; phylum Acidobacteriota; class Terriglobia; order Terriglobales; family Acidobacteriaceae; genus Sulfotelmatobacter. The sequence goes on from JBAVUV010000553.1 coordinate 18,808, forward strand.
CTGCCCTTTGGCTAGTTCCGCATATCGAGCGAGTCCGATTTCGTAAGGGATTTTCTGCTGCGTCAGCTGTTCTTCCGTATAGCCGACCATGGAGATCTCTGGGATCGTATATATGCCGTACGGAATGAGATTTGAAGGCATCTTCCCCGGGATTCCGAACATGTGACAACTAGCGAGACGTCCCTGCTCCATCGAAGTGCTGGCCAAGGCGGGGAATCCAATCACGTCTCCCGCAGCATAGATGTGCGGGACAGCGGTTTGAAAGTATTCATTGACTCGAAGCTTGCCCCGTCCGTCCGAAGCAATGGCCGCCGCGTCAAGATTAAGCAGATCGCTATTGGCCTGCCGGCCAATCGTGTAG
>JBAVUV010000554.1:0-6924 GCA_049696955.1 Candidatus Sulfotelmatobacter sp.
GCATTAGCCTCGGTCGTGTAATGCGCGGCATCTTTGACCTCGGGAACGGCGTCGCCGACGGCAACGGCGAGGCCGGCGCGGCGCAATAACGGAATATCCGGTAGATCGTCGCCGATGTAGGCAACAGCCGAATCGGATACACCCGCCTTCTTAAGAATTTCCTCGTATGCCGGCATCTTCAGGGGCTGCTTCATATAAATAAACTCCATCTTCATTTCGTGGGCGCGGCGGAGAAGAGCCGCACTCTCGCGTCCGGTAATGCAACCCGTGCGTAGTCCCGCCGTCCGAGCCAGGGTTAATCCCTGGCCGTCGTGCGCATCAAAAGTTTTTATTTCGAGCGCGGTGCCGTCAGTTTGCGAAAGCAGTGTTACGCCGCCGTCGGTCATTGTGCCGTCCACATCCATGAGCAGCAGTTTTATCTGAGCGGCGCGTTTCTTGAGTGCCGGAGCGATTTCGGAAAGACCAGCCAAGAGGACCTCCAGAGAAACATAGACAGTTTGAGTTGAATCCAAGTGACCGCACGCCATCGCTCAGGACGCAGCCGATGTGCAGCCGAGAGCTCATGGAGATTGTGTACCTCCCTGGCAGCTCGCTGCTCTAGCAGTTCACTGCTCCAAGACAAACGAGCCCTTCACGCGAATGTCCCGCGACGAAGCTCCGACCAGCACGCTTCAGCCGCGAGGAAAATCAGAACCAGAAAAAGTAGCCGCCTCATCGTTTATGCCTCCGAAGAATCAATCATTATTGCAAAACTCTAATCCCGAGGGCTGTACAGGCGGCCTCAGGCTAATATTTGTGCTAAAGTAGTCCCCATCTTTGGAATGCCGGGTGTCGGTTCTCCGGGCATTCGTAGCGCTACTCCTGCACTCGCTTGGAATTCTTAAGGAGAAGTTTATGCTTACGCTCCGCGAGCTAGTCAAAGACCGCAAAGTTTATTCCATCGACGCCGCCGGGACGGTTCTGGAAGCTGCCCGCTTGATGATGGAGAACAATATCGGAGCCGTGCCCGTACTTCGAAACGGCGAACTGGCCGGCATCTTCTCCGAGCGCGATATCATGAACCGCGTGGTGGCGGTTGGCCGCACGCCCGGCCATACCGTTGTGGCAGAGGTGATGACCGCAAATCCGCGCGCCGTGAATGTGGATGAAACCGTAGAGGAATGCCTTTTCATCATGCAGGAGTTTGGATTTCGCCACCTGCCTATTGTTGAAGGAAAGCAAGTGCGAGGTTTGGTCTCGCTACGCGACATCGTGAAGCGCCAGGCCGCCGAACTCAGCCGCCAAAGCCGGCGAGCGTCGTAAGGTTCCGTTTTCCGGCAACCAAGAGTCCAAACGCCTACTCACGCTTTCTCAGCAACAACTCCCCGGGCTTCGGCGGAAGTTTGAAAGGAAACTCAAAGATCTTTCCATCCAGCGGCAGGCGCAGGACGAATTCTTCTTGCGCCTTCCACCCTCCTAGCCATTTGTTATCGGTATCGAAAAAAACCCAGCCGCTTGCTTCCGGATTTCCCCGATCCAAATGCGCCGCCCGCAAGGTGTTCTTACCTAGAAATTCGATCAGTTCGCTGACCGATTTCTGATAATCCTGCAGCCGCGCTTCGCGCGCCTGTTTCTGTTCCGGGTGCTTCGCCACCTTACGCCGGGTCTCATCGTCGAGCGCGTCTGCATCCGCCTGAACTTTTTGCGAGTAATCGTCGGGATCGATGGAAGTGCGCACCACCTTGTAGTGTTTGAGAAACTGCAGCGTGATTGCATCGGGACTCTCATCCACCCCGCTGTTTCCCCGGTACCGGATGGTTAGCAGAACTCCGAAGATCGGTTCGATGCGGCGGTGAATGATCTGCACTTCGCGCGCATCCACCGCCAGTATGACGCCAACATCTCCCGACCAGAGTCCATAATGGTACTCGCCATCTTGCGTTGTAGAGAATGTGCACCCCGGCTGGGACTCGCTCCAACGCACCGTGGGCGGCCCAGTCTTGTCATTCATCTCGACAATCTTGGTGGAAGTCTGGCTGGAGGCCGCCAAAGCCAAGGAACACATCATGGCCGCGATCAGCGAAGCCCTAAGCATGAAGATATACGTCCCGGAATATAGGAACAGCAGCCTGAGACCACACTACCTAGAATCTCGGTGGCGTCCCGTCCGTCATCGCTCTGTGCTCACTCAGTTGACCGTCAGCATGATACTCGCCTGAGAACTGGTGGAAGCGGAGTTGCTCGGCCCCTCGCCGTTCGCATCCACTCCGGTCAGGGTAAACGTGTAAGCATTTTTGGGAGTAATCAGGCTGTTGGGATTGTTAAGCATCACGTTATTCTGGCCGCAAGAGGGCAAAAAGAGAATGCTGCCGGCGACGGTCATGAGCAGGAATAGCCCCAGCCACTTCTTTCTTCCGCCGCGACTGGCGCCTGCTCCGATTAGCGCCAACGCAGGCAGCGCTAGCGCGAAGCCATACAGCATTTGCGGAGTCTGAAGTTTGGTGACAGTCCCTGTGGGGCCGTAGGTGCTGATGGTCAGCACCGAAGTGGGCGCCCCGCCATTGGTCACGTTGACGCTGGGAGGATTGAACGCACATATCGGCGCCGCCGTCACCACTGGACTAATCGAGAAACAGGAGAGCGTGACCGTCCCGATATAACCGGCGATGGGCGTTACAGACAAAGTGGCTTGCGCGCCATTTCCGGCGGTTACCGTGCCCGGACTAATCGGCGTCGTAATCGTCAGCGTGTAATCCTGCGGGACGTTTACGACATTGAGGGTCAAAGTGACGGTTTCCGTCTCCGCGCCACTGGTGCCAGTGACCGTTACCGTGTATTGGCCAGCCTGGGTCGCACCGATCGTTGTGACCGTGAGCGACACGATCGCGTTCGGAATGGCCGGATCCGGGCTGGGCGGAGTGCAGACGGGAAGAGCTGTGGTCACTTGAGTGGAGGTGACCGTGCAAGTGAATGAGACTGAACCGGTAAAACCAGTCGTCGAATTCAGCGCGATGGTGGCGGTTGCCTGGCCGCCCGGGTCCACACCCGCGGACGGGGTAAACGCCGACGGGGTAAGCGTGAAGTTCTGCGCCTGGGCGAACGTGCCCTGGGCCGCGACGAATAAAGCTACAAAAACCACGAAGACGGCCGCGCGTAACACTTGCCCGCTATTAAACATGCTGGCTTTAAACATGAATGGATAGGAACTCACTACCTTCGATTCCTCCAACGGCGCAAACGCTGCCCGAGGCGGGACCAAAGAATATCTTCCCGCCGCTGACCCGGCAAACGACCGCCCTCTAGATCCTGGATTTATAAACGATAGCAGCAAAAGCGAATGTTATCCGAGTCCTCTTGCCGAATGCGCCCGAAAAGAATCTTAGACTAGAGTGGCCCATCACGCCAATCGCGGGTACCGGAAAAAACAAGGGCCGCCTCGTGAGAGGCGGCCCCTATGCTCAAGGATGGGATCAGTTGACGGTTAATGTGACCGTGGTCGAATGAGTCGTGGCGGACGCATCCGTACCCGTGCCCGTGATAGTGACAGTGTAACTGCCGGCAGGAGTACAACCGGTACAGCCCCCGCCTCCGCCGCCCCCGCCGCCGCTATTGCTGCTGCTGCCGCAGGCTGGCATTAGAAAGAGAGCAGCCATTACCATTGCAACCATCAGGAAGCCTAATAGCTTCTTCCGCCTGGATCCCGCGGAACTGAATCCCACGCCGATGAGGGACATGCCCGCAATCGGCAGCCACATCGCGTAGAAAAACTTAGATGGGTGAACTATCGCGGCGCTAGCCCCGGTGGTTGTGATGGTGAGCGTTGACGTTGCTCCGGCGCCAGTCGGCGTGACTGAGCCTGAGGAAAAGCTGCTCGCGCTGCAGGCGGGTAAAGGTGATCCAGTGCCGGTCACACTGCAGTCAAGATTAACCGTCGAGGCGTACCCGAATAGCGAGGTCAAAGTAACGGTGGAGGTGCCGCTCGATCCCGGTGCCACGGTCGCTGGCGTGGTCGCGGTGAGGCTGAAGTCGGGTCCCGTTGCTGGACTATATGCCGCGATGAAGGCATCAGGGCAGGGCACGTTTGCACCTGTTGAGCCTACGCAGGTTCCTCCGCCGTAAGTCCCGTCCAAAGCACTCTTGGTTGGAAAGGCCGCAGTCGAGCCGTTACCCGAGTCAGTATCTCCTGTGACGTAAATATTTTGAAGGGAATCCAAAGCTATGGCGCCCCCCAGCTGATCTTCATCGCCACCACCGCCCAAATAAGTGGAGAACAAAGCGACGTTTTGCGTTGGATTCAGCACTGTCACAAATGCGTCTGTGCTACCGCCAAAAGTCCCTTGGGTCGCGTTTTGTAGGGGAAAATTAGAGGACGAACTAGTCTGGCCAGTGATATAGATATCGCCCAAACTGTCGAGAGTTATTCCGTACCCGAGGTCAGTCCCGCTGCCGCCGAGGTAGCTGCTGTACGAAGCTGCAGTCCCCGTAGGGTTCAGTTCGAGCGCGAAGGCATTCTGGGTTCCAGCCAGCGAACTCTGGAAAGGCGTTCCTGCGGTCGCAAAATCCGAAGATGCGGTGGTACCTGTTACAAATGCATCGCCGCTGGCATCAGCCGTAATGGCGAACGCATCATCGACGTTGCTACCCCCATAGTAGGTGACATACTTGTAGGCGGAGAGATTAGCCTGAAGTCCGACGACGAAAGCATCATCGAACACGTTGCCGCCGCTCGCGTTGCACGTGCCATCCGTTCCGCATTGGTTCTGTACCACTCCAGCTGTGACCGGCAGATCTGTGGAGATCGTTTCACCGGAAACATAAATGTTTCCAGCCGCGTCTAAAGCGACACCCGTTGCAAGATCTCCGCTACTACCTCCGAGGTAACTGACGAGCAAATAGGCGGAGCCAGTGGGATTGACCTTGACGATGTATCCATCGTCATCGCCTGTGCCAAGTCCCAGGTTAAGGGAGCCTCCGTTCGGCAGTGGATGCACTCCGCCAACCGCGCCACCCAGATCGGTAGAGAACGTTTCTCCGACGACGTAGACATTGGGAGGGGACGCCGTATCGATGGCGATTGCGAGCCCTGAATCACTGTCGCCGCCGGCAATGTACGTACCCCAAGTGATTGCTGCGCCGTGGGGCGCAAGCTTCACGGCAAAAGCATCATTGTCCCCGTTTGTTGTTCCACCAAGGAAGACGGTTTGTGCGGCGCCTGAAGTGACCGGGAAGTCGTTCGAGTCGGTAGTTCCAGAAACGTAGATGTCGCCAGAAGCGTCGATCGCGATTCCCCCTGGAAACTCATCACTACTGCCGCCGAATATTGTGGTGAATTGAAGCGTGCCCGCCGGGTTGATTTCGGTTACGTAAACGTCAAAACTCGTGTTGTTCGTTCCGTTGGAGTCCCCGGGAATCGTGTCCGAGTCCGTGGCGCCAGCGATAAATGCGTCCCCGCTCCCGTCGACGGCAATGGCGGAGCCGTAATCGGCAAAGTCTCCGCCGAAATATGTGGAGTAGGTCACGGTGGGGTCGATGACTAATTCACGGCTACGATCGTACGAGCCCAGAGCGAACGTTACCTTGTTAGCGCTGACAAGGAAGCGCACGTTCACGCTTTGCCGGACGCCATCTTTTTCCTGGTAAGCGACTGGTCGGTGCATCTCGATAGGACCAGCTGCCGTGGTGAGGATAAGATCTCCCGCAGCGTTCGTGTTAATTCGGTCCGCACCTTGGAAGCGTAATCCGATTGCATTCGCATTCGAACCTGGCCTTACCAGGTAGTCGAATTCCAGTTGCTTGCCGTTTCCATGAAAAGCCAGATCGATGCCGGGATAAACACTCCGGTAACTCACCTGCCCAAACAGCGGCACATTCGAGTGCCACTTTGATGGATCGTCCCCGACAAAGTAATTGACCTTTCCGGCTTGGGGCGCCATCGCTGAAAGTTGGACAGCTGGATCGGCGCCCAGCATTTGCATGTGAACCGCAGCTACCATGCCCTTCGATTTCTGCAGAGCTCGCCGCCTCAGCATACTCTTGATGCCAGCCGGTCCGGCGCGTCGGTCCATCATCATACGGCGCACGTCCGAGTCTCCACCCTGCTTATGAAGAGTGAAAATCGCCTCGGAGGATGTCAAATAGAGTTTGTATCCATTGGCGCGAGCCATGTACTTGACTTGCGCATCGGTCTGGCCCTGATTCGGTTCGAAGGCCAAGGGAAGGGCGGCGTAGGCAGCCTGCAGGCGATCGCGCGCGGCGGGCGGGATTGTCTTCGACAGGGAACTCGCGGACGAAGCTGATTTCGCTACTCTGGATTGGTGAGATCGGGCTTGGTGAGAAACAATCAGCAGCGCAGCGGCTATCGCAGCGGTAACTAATACACCAACAGCATAAATCCGTCCCTTAGAGGCAGATGGTTTTAACACAAAATCCTCCTGTGATGACACAGTGAAACCCGGGTCGGCGCAAAAATCCTCGGTCCGAACGCGATTTACGCTGACAAAACTCACTCGTGCGAATGAGTTCGTGTAAATTTGAGACTTTTTTCAGCTTGTTCGCGAGTATGTTATGGAACCCTGGGGTTGTCAACGAACTCCAAGATAGCAACTTAGATACCGCTGCAGGCAAGTTACTAAAGTGACCATCGATGTGCAAAAGAGGGAATTAGCGCGGCCGTGCGACCGCCGAAAACCGTAGCGGGTTGAATAGGACAATTCTCATTTCGCCAGCAAAACGAATCTGGCGGTTTCTCAGGGTTTTTTCCCGAGCAGACCTGTAGCCCCGCTCAAAGGATTCTTCGCGCCCTTCTTGGCTGCGCCGAGCGCGCCGTTCACTACACTGCCGGCCATCCCCTTCATGTCCGGAACAAATTTTGGATCGGACGTGGTTCCCTGAATTAAGAAAGGGATAGCATCGGCTTTCATGTTGAAATCGAGAGCATTGCTGGCG
>JBAVUV010000555.1:0-2496 GCA_049696955.1 Candidatus Sulfotelmatobacter sp.
CCGGGCGAGAGCGCGACTCCCACCTATCATTTGTTCAATGAAAAAACTTTGAAACTGATGAAGCCGACCGCCTTTCTAGTAAACGACTCGCGGGGTCCGGTAGTTGACGAGGCGGCGCTGGCGAAAGCGCTGCGCGAAGACTGGATTGCCGGAGCGGCGCTGGATGTTTACGAAAAAGAGCCACTACCCGCCGACTCTCCGCTGCGCGATCCCGCAATCGCGGACCGCTGTAGGTTGTATCCGCATTTTGCCAGTGCGGCGCGCATCACACGACTGTCGACCGATCCAGATAAAGGCATGGCAGGCCGCTGCGTTCAGGGGTTGATCGACGTGCTCGAAGGGAATTATGGCGGAGATATTACGAAGATGCCTTACGTCGTTAACAAAGAGGCGTTCGCGAAAGAAGACAAGTAGGGCGATTGGCCTGCACGACTGGAATTTTTATGTGGTTTCGCGTTCTTCGTAGTCAATTGAAGTTACTAAGACTCGTCTCGGCGTTCCCCGCTAGAATGGATGTGCTGTTTCTCGCGTCCCAAGGATTCGAATGAAAAGAGCTCTTTCGCTTTTTCTCCTTCTTCTGCTTTTCCTGGTTTCCCTCAGCTCTGCCGAAACTCCTGGCCCGGAAAATCAACTTAAGTTGATTCCCCTACCCAAAGAAGTGCAGCTGCACAGTGGCAGCTTCCGAGTGAAGCCGACTACCAGAATCCTGGTTGAGTTCGGTCATCAGGCAGAAGATCGCATCGCAGCGGAGACACTGGCAGAGGAAATTCGAGATCAATCCGGACTGAAGATCAGCATCACCGGCGAGAAATCCGATGCCAAGCGAAAGCCCAGCACGATCGTGCTCGCTCGCTTACAGGACCATAGAATTGAGGAATTCCTGGCATCGAAAGGGCTGAAGGCTGATTCGATCGGTGATCAGGGCTACCTGCTGTTTTCCGACAAATCCCATCTGATTGTCGCCGCCAACACCGGCCAAGGCCTGTTCTACGGAGTGCAGACGTTGCGGCAGTTGCTGCGTGCCGATGGCCATACTCTCATTTGCCCGGCAGTTTCGATTCGCGACTGGCCAAGTATGGAATGGCGCGGCGTGCAGGATGACATCAGCCGCGGTCCCATTCCCACCCAAGATTATATGAAGCAGCAGATCCGCGTGCTGGCGGCATACAAGGTGAACCTGTTTGCTCTTTATATGGATCATGTGTTCGATTTTGGCAGCCAGCCTCTGGTGGCACCGAAAGAAGCTGCGCTTACCCCGCAGGAAATCAACAGCCTGGTCGACTACGCGAAAAAACTTTACGTCACGATTCTGCCCGAGCAGCAGACGTTCGGGCATCTCCACAATATGTTGAAGTATGAGATCTACTCCGATGTCGCCGAGCGGCCGCACGGTCATGTGCTCACGCCGACCAAGGAGCAGTCTTACGAGATTATCAAGGCAATGTATGCGGACCTGGTGCCGCTTTTCCCCGGACCTTTCCTCCACATTGGCGGCGACGAAACGTTTGAACTGGGACATGGACAAACCGCGGCGCTGGCCGCCAAAGAAGGATTGGGCCGCGTCTATCTCGATCACATCCAGAAAGTCAGCGCGATTCTGCAGCCTTATCACAAGCAACTTATGTTTTGGGGCGATATCGCGGTGAAGTATCCTCAACTGCTCAGCATCCTGCCAAAGGATATGATCGCAGTTCCTTGGGACTACGACGCTAAGCCCAGCTACGAGAGCATCATTAAGCCTTATCGCGACGCTGGTCTGCGCGTGGTGGTAGCGCCCGGAGCGAATAACTGGAACCAGATCTGGCCGAACCTGGACGTCGCGTACGTGAATATCCGCAACTTTGTGCGCGACGGACAAAAACTCGGCGCAATGGGGATGCTGAACACAACGTGGAATGATGATGGCGAATCAATCTATGGCATGGCCTGGCCGGCGTTAGTCTTTGGCGCAGCGGCGGGCTGGCAATCGAATGAATCGGACGTCGATACATTCAAGGGTTCCTACGACTGGGCCTTCTATCGCAATAACAATTCCACCTTCCGTGACGTGATCGAGAATCTCGATCGCGGTCATCAGGCGCTGGCTGTGATCAAGGTCGATACCGAGACCGACGATTTGTTCTGGGCCGATCCCTTCACGCCGGACGGCGCTAAGCTCATGCAAAAGATTTTACCCGCCGCTCGTGAGATGCGTTTGGGCGCGGAGCACGCGTTCTTAGCCCTCGACCAGAGTGGCAACGCGGCGCATGCCAACCAGTCGTCACAGGCTGACATGATGCTGGCAGCGTGGAGGTGGGACACGCTGGGCATGAAAGCTCAATTCACGCAGGAGATCAACAATTTTTATTGGGACGCCTTTCAGAATCCGGCTGATGCCGAGCGTGTAGGAAATGACCTGGAAGAAATTACGGCGATCAACGCGCGCCTGGAAGATCTGCGCGATGCCACTACGCGTCTGCGCGAGATGTATCGAGCAGCGTGGCTGCGGGAGTACGA
>JBAVUV010000556.1:0-4728 GCA_049696955.1 Candidatus Sulfotelmatobacter sp.
GCGCTGCCCACGTCCGCATCGGTCGTAGCTTTAACGGAATACCGTATCCGGGTATTCGAGATCGCGGATCCGGTGCGCGTTTCTGCCGCCGTTTCTTGATGCAAGGGAGTCATGCGCTCGACATAGATTTTGTCCCCGATAAAATCATTCACGTTCAGCGGTTGGTAGCCTTCATGCCGGAAAGTCAGGATCACTTGCTGGCGTCGCCGCAGACCCTTGGGCAGCTTCAAAGTGAAAAAGCCGGAAGAATCAGACTTCGAGGTAGCGCTGCCCAAAGTATTCACGGCGGTGATTTGCACGTCAGCCAGCGGCAATTGCCGGTTAGCATCGCGGTCCTGTCGCAGGACAGCGCCGCGCAGGGTCACGGGCTGACGGCGATGTAACAACGCAATCGCCGATGCGGCCGCTAAAATGGCCAGTACCAAGACTGTCGATATTGTGATGATCTTGCGTTTACTCATTGCGGTCCTTTATGTTCTAACATTCTAGGACGCATTTTTCGCATAGCAAGTTTTCTGGCTGCCCACTCTACCAAATGCCAGTCGGCCTGCCTGCAGGCGCTTCGCACCTGAACGTAGAAGCATTTAAATTTAACTGATGCGCATGGAAGAACAAAAATCTATTACAAACCGTCTTTCTCGAAGAGAACTGCTTTTTCAAGTAGGGGGCGTGGGTTTGTTGGGAGTCCTCGGCCACCGCAGATTGTTTTCGTTGGCTTCGGAAACGCAATCACCGCAAGCTTCCCAACCTTCGGCAGTCTCGCCTGTTCTGTCACAGGAAGATGACGATTTCTTGCAGGAAATGGAGAAGAGAAATTTCCAGTACTTTTGGGACCAAGCCAGCCCGCAGACCGGCTTGATTCGAGACCGGTGCAATGTTGCGAAGAATGATAACTCCATTGTGGCCAGTATTGCCGCCACTGGTTTCGGCCTGACCGGCATTTGTATTGCACAACAGCGCAACTTCATTCCATTTTCTGACGCGCGGGACCGGGTCTTGGCCACGTTGCGCTTCCTCTGGAAGAAGATGCCCACGCATCGCGGCTTCTTCTACCATTTCGCCGATATCAACACCGGTGAAAGAGTTTGGGATTCCGAAGTTTCTTCCGTCGACACGGCCATTCTCCTCTGCGGACTTCTCACATGCCGTCGACATTTCGAAGAGCATTCCGAAATCAGCTTGCTTGCCTATGAAATATTTAACCGCGTCGATTGGAGTTGGCTCTCCGAAGATACTTCCTTATTGCCGCATGGCTGGACTCCGGAATTCGGCTTTCTCCCTTATCGCTGGGATTACTACAGCGAGATGATGATGATCTATCTGCTCGGTCTGGGATCGCTTCCTTATCCCCTGCCCGCGACCGCCTGGAACGCCTGGAAGCGCACCCGGTTTGAATACGACGGGATTCGTTATATCGGTTCCTTCGCGCCGTTATTCGTGCATCAGTATTCGCAGGCCTGGTTTGATTTCCGCGGAAAGCGCGATCAGTACGCCGATTACTTTGAGAACTCGACGCTGGCCACGGACGCGCATCGCCACTTCTGTTTGGAACTGGGCAAACAATTTCCCGATTACAGCGACGATCTGTGGGGTATCTCCGCCTCCGATTCGCAAAAAGGCTACGTGATTTGGGGAGGCCCACCCATGATGGGCCCGATTGACGGCACTATTGTTCCCAGCGCCTCCGCCGGTTCTTTGCCCTTTATGCCGCAACCCGTCATGCGTGTTTTGAGAAATATAAAAGATCGCTATGGCCAGGCTTGGGGTCGCTACGGATTTATCAATGCGTTCAATCCGCTCAAGAACTGGTACGACAGCGACACGATCGGCATCGATGTAGGCATTTCCATGCTCATGGCAGAAAATGTGCGCACCGGTTTCGTCTGGAAGACGTTTATGAAGAACCAGGAGGCGCAGCGTGGCATGGACCGTGCCGGTTTCAAGAAATATCAACCGTGATAAACCCTAAGCGATAAACAATCAGGGCCCGCGTTCTTTACTTCAGTTCGATCACCGCCAGTCCGTGGGTTGGCAGCGTGATCGTGAACTCTCCACGCTCAATGCGATCGAACTCCGGCGCAGGAAGTTCTGCGGCCTGTCGGAGTTCCAGAATCTGTTTCTGCGTGGGATAACGTGGGCTTCCCATTTTCTCGTATACTCCGTGAACGTCTCCATGGTCAGCATCAACCCGCGACACGTACGCATGCTTTGCATTCGAATCCTTAAGTCGCACAGTAATCGTTTTCGAAGAACCTGGTTGCTCAGGCGGAGCATAATTCCACACCGCGAGCACTAACGTTCCATCTTTTCGCCGCGTGAGAAGAGCAGAGTCAGAGTCGAGCTGAATTCGCTCGTCCCCGAGCTGGTGCAAAAGTTTGAATGCGTTGAAAGCCGGCTTGGGAATGTCGTCCTCGGCGATCAGACCGTAGCCCCCGTAAAACGGCGTCTTCACCACGCCCTGTTCCTCGAACACGTCCGAGAAAGTCCAGTAAGACATCATGTCCACTAAGCCGTCGCACTGCCTTATCGTATCCGCCATCCACGGGCCCATGTAAATCGAGTCGGTAACGTCAGTCTCATTCTTGTAGCTGGCGTTAAACTCGCTCCAGATCAGCGGAAGATTCGGCATGCTCGAAGATTTGATTTGCCCGTGTACTTTATCGGCTGCGCGGCAAACCATCCGGTCGCGCGGGATGTTTTCTTGCGTTCCGAAAACGTCTTGCGCCGTGTCATTGGCATAGACGTGGGTCGAAACGTAATCCAGCGGAATCTGCTTTTCGGCACAATGCCTGATGAATGCGTCAACCCACGCAGCCTGCGCAGTGGCGGGTCCGCCAACCCGGAGGCGCGAACTCACTTTCTTAATTGTCTTCGCTGTGTTGTCGTACAACTCCCAATATGTTTCCTGCCTCGGCTGTCCCGCCCAGAAATCAAGATTGGGTTCATTCCAAACTTCGAAATACCATTGCGACACTTCGTCGATCCCGTAACGCTCCACCAGGTGCTGAGCAAATGCCGCGACCAGATCGTCCCAGTGTCCCCAATCTTTTGGAGGGGCAACATTGGGGCGGTACCAAAAGGCTTGCAGCGCGTGGCTTGCCTCAAGTTGATTGGGCATAAAGCTGATCTCAACGAATGGCCGCACACCGGAGGCCAGCAAGCCGTCATAGATATGATCGACGTAGGAGAAGTTATAGACCGCGCGTCCCTCGCTATCTTCGCTGTAGACACCCACTTCATCATCCAAAATGGCATGGAAGCGAACATAGTTGAAGTCGGTAATCTTTTTCACCGCGCGCAAGTCATCGCGATAGTTCTCACGCAAGCTTAGAATCGCGCGTCCTGATCCAAACATTTTTTCCCAAAAGTGCGGGAAGGGATGCGCCGAAGCTTTTGCATCAACCACGATTACATCTGCGTTGCCAGTTGCGGTTTGAGCGTGAAGCGGCAGGACGGTCGGCGAGAAGACGATCGGCGTGACCGTCAAAAGAACTGCGAGAATGAAACCGCGGCAACTTTTCATTGATGTAAGGGCTAGCTGACGCTCGCTCAGCGTCGGTCTTTCAGCAACGGTCTTTCAGCATGGTTCAAGCCACTTCGGCGCGGGCTTTTGGCGCACTCACCCGGGCGGCCGGCTTTTCCTGCAGCAGAAGCTCCGTAGCCTGCACTCGCGGATGGCTGTGAAACCAATCTTGTACGACTTCATCGTGAAGAAAATTCGCCATGGCCAGAAGGCTCATGCCTTGATGGTGCGCCATCCAGCAACGCACGATCTCGAATCCTCGAGACCGGGACCTGCGACGTGACTTGCTGTAGTCCAACGACTCGTAAAAGCCGTAAGAACCCAAACATTGTTTGCGCTGCATGCCACGCAGATTTCTCATCGTAGCGGCCGGCTCAACATCCAGAGCCAGAAAAGTTGAATAGGGCGATATCACCGGTCCTTCCTGCTCCGGTTTGTGAATCGCCAACTGCGGAACGCCGAAGGCAAAATAAAAATAATTGCCTTCCGCATCCATCGTCGCGGATGCTGATTCGGAGATGCCCCAGGGAACTTTTTTTCTTGCGGCATAAACGCGCTGAGTCCGCACTGCCACTTCAGCCGACCGTTCCAGCAGGGTATTGGGATACAAGCGCATCCACAACGCGGGCATCAGGTATTCGAACATGGTTCCGGTCCATGAAAGAAGGCCGGGAACGCCTTCATCCACCATCGGAGGCCGGCCGAGTTGGAACCAGCTTTCCTGCGGGATATCGTCCTTGGCAATCGCAACAAAGTAAGCGATGCGCGCTTCACTCGCCAAAAGATCATAACAAGCCGGATGATTCCGCTCTTTCTCCACTTCGTATGCGACCGACAGCAGCTTTCTGCCGGGATTCAGCATAAAAGAAAAATCCATTTCGTCAGCCAGTGCCCCGGCCTGATCGGCAATTCTCTGCAGGTCCTCAATCAGACGGACGGTGCGCGAACGTACCCCAGGAAGCAAATCGAGCAATTCGCCGTAAGCTTTGTTGGACCCATCCCCGCCCTTGGAATGAATTGCCGCTCCCAGTTGAAGTGCCAGACGATCGATGAAGAGCGGCATCTGCTCGAGCGCGGGAGTTCTATTGCCATGCGGGAAAACTGCCGGATCATTTTTCACAGCCGCATATTCCGGCAGCATCCATGGCGCATAAACTTGCGCCGCCCGGCAGGCCTGTCGGATGCGTTCTTTGGCTTTCTCCTGC
>JBAVUV010000557.1:0-2439 GCA_049696955.1 Candidatus Sulfotelmatobacter sp.
GATTGAGTTCGCTGCCAAACGAATTTACGAGCAGGGGAACGCGTTGATAATCGCGCTGCACCTCGACTCCTTTTTTCAGCTTGTGATTCAAGATCGTAAGCGTGGTCTCCAGGCTTTTTACAACGTCCACATTCTGGACCGGAGACTGATCCATGTAGGTGTATTCCTTGATAGCGCCCACCAGGTCCGATATACGCGAAGTGCTGCTCTCAATTTCGTGTAACAGACTTGCGACCTCGACCGAGGCAGCGATCCTAACCAGAGCGGCACGAGCGGTCCCGGCGTCGAGAATTGCGAACAGCGATTCAACCACTTCTGGCTTGATATTCCGTCGCGCAAGGCCAGCGGCCAGCAGCCACAAGTCGTTCTGTCCGTGACTGCGCAACAACGAATCGATCTGATCTTCCAGATCGTTGATGGTGAGCGCATCGGGCGGAACAACATCCGTTTGGGTGAAGGAAGCTTCCAGTTTTTCAATTTCCGATTTTTGCGCAGAGGTGAGATCGCGCTTTCCCAGCTCGAGACTGGCGTCCCGGATTTTCTTTAGAATGTGGCGCAACTGGCTGGCGGCGCGTTTCGCGGCAGACGCGGGATTGTTGAGTTCGTGAGCCAACCCAGCTGAGAGTTTTCCCAAAGAGGCCAACCGATCGCGCTGTTGTTCGAGGCGGGTGGTTTCGCGAATCCGGTCGGACATCAACCCCACCAGACGCTTGGTGAGCTCCGGCATCTTCTGCACGAGATCGGGGAACAGCGCGGAAGGAAATCGCAGGGCGCGGGCGTCCGTCAGGGCTCGCCCGCCCACGGTAAACTGCTTCATTCTGGAAAACGGCAGTACTCCCGTAACATCGCCCGGCTCCAGATCAAAGACAAAGGTTTCTCCATTGAGCTCACCGCGCACTTGAAGGTTCCCTTCGAGAATCACAAACATGGCGTCGGCGGGATCGCCTGGGCGGGTATAGACATCACCGGCCTTGAGAACCATTTCCCGTGATTGACTGATGAACCAGGTGAGCTGATCGTCGGGCAAATCAGCGAATACTGGAAAGGGACGCAGTTCGGATTTATCGACCATTTAGACCTTGCTCAGATACTGATGGATGAATTGCACCGCAACCGATCCTTCACCGACTCCGGAAGCCACGCGTTTGATGGAGCCGTGACGCACATCGCCGACGGCGAAGATGCCGGGAACATTGGTCTCGAGCAGAAACGGATCGCGGTCGAGGGTCCATCCTTTTGTGCGTTGCCCGTCGCGGATCAGGTCAGGACCGGTCAAAAGGAAACCGCGTTCATCCCGCTCGACGAGATCGGCCAGCCAATCCGTGCGCGGCAATGCGCCGATGAAAATAAACATCGCGCTGGCAGGGACGCGCTCGATCTTGTCGGTATCGGAGCAAAGCACAGAAATTTCTTCGAGATGAGTTTCGCCATGCGCTTCGGCCACGCCGGCGTGGGTCCAGAGCTGAATGTTCGGAGTCTCTTTGATCTGGTCGATCAGGTATTGCGACATGGTGCTGGATAGCGATTCGCCGCGCACAAGAATGATGACGCGGTCAGCATATCTGGCAAAGTTCATGGCGGCTTGACCGGCAGAGTTCGCGCCACCGACCACATAAACAATCTCACCTTTGCAGGAGAGCGCCTCAGTGGCGCCACCGCCGTAGTAAATTCCCGCGCCCTGCAACCGGTCTACGCCGGGGGCCGCAAGACGCCGCCACTGCACGCCAGTCGCGATCATCAGCGCGTGACACGAAATCTCGTTTCCATCCGCCAGCTTGATAATCCGGTAGGAGCCTTCAGCACGAACGCCGACCGCTTCCTGGGAGAGAATCTCGACTCCGAAGCGCTGCGCTTGCACGACGGCGCGGCGGGCTAGATCGGCGCCGCTGAGACCAGTGGGAAATCCCAGATAGTTTTCGATGCGGGAACTCATGCCAGCCTGACCGCCGGGCGCTTCGCGCTCAATCATTACGGTGTGTAGGCCTTCGGAAGCTCCGTAAACGGCTGCGGCCAGACCGGCCGGTCCTCCCCCCACGATGGCTAAATCGTAAAAGCTGGTTTGGGCGCGGGTACGCAGGCCGACTTTTTGCGCGACATCGGCGGGTATGCCTTCGAGAAGTTTGGTTCCGTCAGGAAAAAGCACGACAGGAAGATTAGCCGCTTCCGGACCCAAGGCTTCCAGCAGCAGCTTGGTTTCCGGATCATTCGCAGAAAGCTCGACGTCGACCCACTGGTAGGGAACGTGATTTCGCGCAAGAAAGTCGCGCAACTCGTAGGAGCGAGGTGACCAGCGCGTGCCGAGCAGGCGAATCCCTTGAAACGTGGGGCGGAAGGAGGCTTGCCAGTCATCGAGCAGGTCGTCAAGTTGGGGATACAAATGCTCCGTTGGAGGATCCCAGGGCTTCAGGAAAAAATAGTTGATGCTGGCATGGTTTATAG
>JBAVUV010000558.1:0-4041 GCA_049696955.1 Candidatus Sulfotelmatobacter sp.
ATGAAACCCGGGAATCCGGCGACGAGAATGCAGCCGCTTTTTACATTCCGTCGCTTTCCTGTCGAACCGTCGTCTACAAAGGGTTAGTACTTGCTTCCCAGCTGACGAACTTTTACCGTGAGCTTTCCGATCCAGATGTGATCAGCGCTCTCTGCCTGGTACACCAGCGTTTTTCCACGAACACATTTCCCAGTTGGCAACGCGCGCATCCTTATCGTTACATCGCGCATAACGGCGAGATCAATACTCTGCGCGGGAATGTGAACTGGATGCACGCCCGCCAGTCGGTGCTGGCGTCGCCACTTTTTGGCGAAGACCTAAAAAAACTTTTCCCCATCATAGAGCCTGAAGGAAGCGATTCCGCCAACTTCGACAATGCACTGGAACTTCTGCTGCAGGCCGGACGCACCCTGCCACACGCCATGGCCATGCTGATCCCAGAGGCCTGGGCGGGCAATCCCGACATGAAGCCCGAGAAGCGGGCGTTCTATGAATATCACGCTTGTTTGATGGAGCCTTGGGATGGGCCGGCTGCGGTTGCCTTTACCGACGGCCGCGTCATCGGCGCCACGCTCGATCGCAATGGCCTGCGTCCGGGAAGGTATGTGGTGACTCAGGATGATGTCGTAATCATGGCGTCTGAAGCAGGTGTCCTTGACGTCGCCCCGGAAAAAGTAAAGATGAAGGGCCGGTTGCAGCCTGGAAAAATGTTTCTGGTGGATACGGTCGAAGGCCGCATTGTTTCGGACAAGGAGATCAAGAGTCGTCTGGCCTCGGCGCAGCCTTACGCGGAATGGCTGAAGGAAAACCAGATCACAATTAACCAACTGCCCGAACCTTCCCGAACCCATCCTCCAAATCCCGAAACTCTTCTGCGCCGGCAGCGCGCCTTCGGTTACACCGATGAGGATGTGAGAATGATTCTCGCGCAGATGGCATCGGCTGGCGAAGAACCGGTTGGCTCCATGGGAACCGATACGCCGCTCGCATGCCTCTCCGACCGGCCGCAGCCATTATTCAATTACTTCAAGCAGTTATTCGCGCAGGTAACCAATCCTCCTATCGATTCCATTCGCGAAGAAATGGTGATGTCGCTGATCAGCTACATCGGCAGCGAGAGCAACATTCTCGAGGAAGCTCCGGAAAACTGTCACATGCTCAAGCTGGAGCATCCACTGCTGACCAATCGCGAGTTGGAAAAGCTGCGACGCGTCTCCACTCGGGATCTGCTCGCCACCACCCTGCCGGCGTTATTTCGCGCAAGCGAAGGAGAAGCTGGACTCAAGCGGGCGCTCGATGAGCTTTGCCGCAGAGCTTCATTGTCGGTGAAAGCGGGCTACACTCTGCTCATCATTTCTGATCGGGGCGTCGACAAGGATTACGCACCGATTCCCTGTTTGCTGGCTCTGGCGGCCGTGCACAACTTGCTCGTCCGCGAAGAAACTCGAACTCAGGTCGCGCTCATTACCGAATCCGGCGAGCCACGAGAGGTCATGCATTTCGCTCTGCTCAGCGGATACGGAGCGAGTGCGATCAATCCTTACCTCGCGCTTGAGACAGTCGAGAATCTTGCCTGGCGCGGAGATCTGGCCGGCGGAATTACTTCTGAACTCGCAGTCAAGAATTTCATGAAGTCGGTCAAGAAGGGTCTGTTGAAGACTTTTGCCAAGATGGGCATTTCAACACTGCAAAGCTACCAGGGCGCGCAGGTGTTTGAGGCAATCGGACTGAACAAGGAATTAGTGGATTCGTATTTCGCTGGAACCAGCTCGCGGCTGGAAGGAGTAGGCCTCAATGTTCTCGCCCGCGAGTCACAGCTCAACCATGAGCATTCGCTGCGTCCAGTAACAGAGTTCGAAACCGAGCTTGCAGTCGGAGGAAATTACCATCAGCGAGTCGACGGCGAGTATCACCTGCTGAATCCCTTGACCATCAGCAAACTGCAGCAAGCCGTGCGGCAGGAAAGTTTCCAGACCTTCCAGGAATACACCGATCTGATCGACAAGAAGAGCAGCCAATTATGTACCCTCCGCGGCTTGATGAGGCTGAACAAGAGCGACAAGACCGTTCCGATTGAAGAAGTCGAGCCGGCAAAAGAAATCGTGAAGCGCTTTAATACGGGCGCGATGTCTTTCGGCTCGATCAGTAAGGAAGCGCATGAAACGCTGGCCGTCGCCATGAATCGCATCGGCGGGAAATCGAACACTGGGGAGGGCGGAGAAGATGAAGATCGCTTCAAGCCTGATGCGGGTGGAGATTTCCGGCGAAGTGCAGTCAAGCAGGTGGCATCAGCACGTTTCGGAGTCACCGCGAACTATCTGGTGAATGCCGATGAACTGCAGATCAAAATGGCGCAGGGCGCGAAGCCTGGTGAAGGCGGCCAACTGCCGGGGCACAAGGTAGACGAAGTCATTGCTCGCTTGCGCCATTCAGTTGCCGGAGTCGGCCTGATTTCGCCGCCGCCGCATCACGACATTTACTCGATCGAGGACCTCGCGCAACTCATTTACGACCTTAAAAACATCAACCCGCAGGCCCGCATCGCGGTGAAGTTAGTGGCCGAGGCAGGGGTGGGCACCGTAGCCGCGGGTGTGGCAAAAGCTCATGCCGATGTGGTTCTGATCAGCGGTGACAGTGGTGGAACGGGAGCGTCACCGCTGAGCTCCATCAAACACGCCGGCATTCCGTGGGAGTTGGGTTTGGCTGAGACGCAACAAGTGCTGCTGTTGAACGACCTCCGCAGCCGCATTCGTGTGCAGACCGACGGCAAACTGCAGACTGGCCGCGACGTCGTGATCGCGGCGTTGCTCGGAGCCGAAGAATTTGGTTTTGCCACGACGCCACTGATTGCGATGGGATGCGTGATGATGCGCAAATGCCATCTCAATACCTGCTCGGTTGGCATTGCCACGCAGGACCCCGTGCTGCGCAAGCAGTTCCAGGGGCAGCCCGAGCACGTGATCAATTTCTTTTTCTTCCTCGCCGAACAGGTGCGCCTGTATATGACGGAACTCGGATTCCGCACCTTCGACGAAATGGTGGGCCGCGTGGATATGCTGGACTTCGAACCTGCCGTCGATCACTGGAAGGCGCGCGGACTCGATCTCTCGGCAATTCTGTATAGCCCTCCGGTCCCTTCTCGCGTTTCGCGCCGTTGCGTGCAAGCGCAGGATCATGGGCTCGCAGATGCGCTCGACCACCAAATCCTTAAAGCTGCGCGCGTTGCGATCGATACTCTGACTCCGGTCGAGATCAGCTTGCCGGTGCGCAACGTTCATCGCACCGTGGGCACTATGCTGAGCGGAGAAATTGCGCGAGCTCATGGTTCCGAAGGTTTGCCCGACGATACGATTCGCATTCACCTGGAAGGCTCGGCAGGGCAAAGCCTGGGCGCGTTTCTGGCCAAAGGCGTAACCCTGACGCTCGAGGGAGATGCCAATGATTACGTCGGCAAAGGTCTTTCCGGCGGACGCTTGATTGTGTACCCGCCGCGTTCGTCTCTGTTCGCGGCCGAAGAGAACATCCTGATTGGAAACGTTGTCCTCTATGGCGCGACCAGCGGCGAGGCTTTTTTCAGCGGAGTCGCCGGCGAACGGTTTGCGGTTCGGAACTCCGGAGCAACCGCGGTGGTGGAAGGTGTCGGCGATCACGGCTGCGAATACATGACCAATGGCGTTGCCGTCGTGCTGGGTTCCTGTGGTCGCAACTTCGCGGCCGGCATGAGCGGTGGTGTGGCTTATGTGTTTGATGAACACCAGAACTTTGCGCAAGAAAGATGCAATCTGGGTTCCGTCGACTTGGAGCCCGTGGTTGAAACACAGGATGCGACGCTCTTGAAAAATCTCATCACTCGCCACCTGGAGCTGACCGGCAGCCGGCGCGCGAAGTGGATCCTTGAAACCTGGTCTGAGATGCTGCCTCGTTTCATTAAAGTATTTCCGCACGAATTCAAACGAGCGCTGGGAGTGAGCCGCAACCGCCAGTCTCACATTCCCAGTCAGCCCGTGGCTCGCGTTACTCATGTTGAGCATGCGCGGCAGG
>JBAVUV010000559.1:0-6810 GCA_049696955.1 Candidatus Sulfotelmatobacter sp.
ATCCTGATATATGGCTCTACAGAAAGAAAACGACGGCATTGCTGCGTCGCTACATGCGATGGTCACTGGAGGCGGGGCGACTGCCTTCGTTGCTGGGGCGGGAGCTATTTAGGGCGAAGATTACAGCTTTTACGGCGACGACTTTCGAGGCGAGGGTAATTTTTCTGCATGATGTGGAGAAGTGTCTGGACCGGTTGAAAAGTTTCGACCGGCAACTGGTGGCGCGGGTATTGTTGCAGGAGTATGACCACGAGTCAGCGGCGAGGATTCTGCAGTGCACACGCAGAACGCTGGAACGGAGACTGCCGGAGTTGATCGACGAACTGAGTGAGAGTCTTTTGCGATCTGACTTGCTGGAGCGGTTGCCCGAGACAACGGAGAATCGCGATGAATAGCAACGGGGCGCAGTGGCGACGAAAGGTTTGTTCAAAAAATGTTGTCAAGAGGGGAAAGGGGGTGATTTTCGCGCAAGTGATTGAAAAAGCGAACAAAATAAATTTTAAAAAATGTCCCATTTACCCTATGCAGTATGATATAATGGTTTTGTAGAGTTAAGAAAAAAGTTATACTCTCTCAGGGCGCGCTGAAAAGCGCGCCCTTCGTGTTTTTGGTCTTTCTTGGTCTTTACTTGGTCTAGGGAGCGCTCGGATGACTAAACCGAAGGGCAAGGGCCGCACCAAGAACTTGGGCAAGAAGAGGTCTGAGAGTTGTGGCAAATGCGAGAAAGCCGCGAGGTGGATTGCGCAATCGGGGTCCGATATGAAAGTGCCGGTCGATTTTGTGGAGGCGCGAAAGAACATTGCGACCCTGGTACGGATGTCGGTAAATGAAATTGTGGTCCAATTCATCGAACTGGCGAAGGATGGGGAAGTGGGTCCGGCGAAGTACTTGTTTGAGGTGTGCGGACTATATCCAGCGACGGCAGAGACTTCCGCCAAACCGGAAAGCTCGCTGGCTTACACGTTATTGAAGCGGTTGGGATTGCCGACTGATCCGATAGTTTGCGAAGAGGCGGATTCGGTTGGGCTGTCACGCGGGACGAAGGTGGCACCGAGAGGAACGGACAAAGTTTACGAAAAGTCTGGGAACGAACGTTGTCCTGCAACAGAGGCAGAACCGGAACAATGTAAGAGCGAAATGAAGTTACGGGAGCGGAGGCACGAGGACGTGGAGGATGCCGTAGAATGAACCGGAGTTGGGAGCGGATGAATCGCACCCCGGGGCTTTCGGTTTCGCCGCGGGGAGAATCGAGTGTGGAGAAGTTGCTGAAGGCGGCTTCCGCGAAACATTCGACGGTGCGGGAACTTTGGAACTCTGGGAATAATACGGCGGGGAGAAAGGTCCGGGTTGCACGGCCTAAGATGGGGATTGACATTACGTGGGTGACGGAACGGATTGGCGTGGGCGGGGGGATCTGGACAGCGGAGAATATGGCGGCGGTAGCGCGCGCCGGGGTGACGCACGTTATCGACATGCAAATCGAGTTTGACGATACGCCGTTGGCGGAGCGGCATGGAATCGCGGTCTGTTGGAATCCGGTGGACGACGACTTTGAGCCGAAGCCGGCTGCAATATTCGCGCGTGGAGTTGATTTTGCCCTGTCTGCGCTGGAAGAAGATGGTACGAAACTGTTGGTGCATTGCGCGGCGGGGGTTCACCGGGCGCCAATGATGACTCTGGCGCTGTTAGGTGTGATGGGCTGGAGCGTGGAGGATGCGATGCAGTTAGTGGAGGCGCGACGGCCGGTGGCGGACTTTGCCGAGGTGTATGTGCGGAGCGTAGAAGATTTTTTACAGGGACGGAGTTGAGAGGAATTTTCAGGTTCGACTGTATAACGTTATCGTAAAGCAATCAAAATGCATTCCTGGGGAGACAGTGGTCTGAACGGATAAAGGATCCTTCGACTGCGATTGTGCTTTGCTTTTGCGAAGCACAATCTCGCTCAGGATGACAAGATTGAGGAGGAAGTATGTTGCAGACATGCCGTCCGACGGGGCGGCTTTTTTATTTGGTGCTGGGGGTAGTGATGGCGGCATCGGGTGTTCGGCTTATGGCGCGTGAAGTTGCCGCGAAAAATGGGGGGAAGCCGACGAGTTCTTCCGAGGCGAAGGCGCGCGCGGCAGAGGCTGCGGCGAATGGGGCTTCGCCAAGTCCGCAGAGTGGTCCGACGCTGACCAGCGTGGTCGACACCGTGTACCTGGCGGATGGAACACCGGCCCAGGGAGTGTTGGTGATTACCTGGCCGGCGTTCGTGACGGCCAGCGGGAGCGCAGTGGCGGCCGGGACGCTCGACGTGACCCTGGGAACGAGCGGAGCTTTAAATGTGGCACTTGCGGCGAACGCGGGGGCAACTCCTGCGGGGGTTTACTACACGGTGGTGTATCAGTTAGGGCCCGGAGAAGTGCGAACCGAAGATTGGGTGGTGCCGACGAGCTCTCCGGCAACGCTGGCGATGGTGCGGACGACGCCGGGAGCGGGAACGGCGGCGCAACCGGTATCGATGCAATACGTGAACTCGGAACTATCCGGGAAGGCGAACGATAGCGCGGTGGTGCATTTGGCAGGGACGGAGACGGTAACCGGAACCAAAACTTTTTCGGAGCCACCGAATGTACCGACGCCGGTGGGGGCGGGAGATGTAACGAATAAGTCTTATGTGGATTCATCTATCGAGGCGGTGGGAGCGGGAAATTATCTTCCGACGGCGGGTGGCGCGATGACGGGACCGTTGACATTGAGCGGCAATCCGACAGCGCCACTGCAATCGGCTCCAAAGCAATATGTGGATGCCAGCGTGACCGTTAAGGCGGACCTGATAGCCGGGTTGGTGCCGACGAATGAGTTAGGGAGCGGCACGGCTTCGGGACTGAATTGTTTGCTGGGAAGCGGAGCGTGGGGGCCGTGCGGATCGAGCGCGAATGCGACTGCGATTCAGAGTGTGCCAGTGGCGGCGGGAACGCCTGCGAACGGGCAGGTGCTGACCTATTCATCGGCATCGGGACAATATGCTCCGGCAGCGCCGGCCGGGGGATCGGGCGGGGTAACGATTAGTCCTACGGGAAGCCAAAGCATTGTGCAACCTGCGGGTTCGCAAATGACGGTGAATAACCTGAGTGGGGTTCGATATGTGACACCGAGTGATAACTGGAGCGCTACCCCGAGCGGGAGCCTGGCGGCGGGACTGCAGGCGACAGTCACGCTGGCGCCGTGCCCGGTGGGAGTCGATACGACTTCGTATCAGATGTATTTCATGTACGTGCAAGGTGGTGGAGGAACGGCGGAGCCGGTTTTGGCGCAGGGAGGGACGTGTACACCGGGTGGGGCTTCGGGGACGGTGGTGTTCACGCCAAAATATGCGCACTCGGCCGGCTATACGATTGGCAGCGCATCGAGTGGGATTCAGGAAGCGCTTAACGATGCTTGTGGTTTGCCTTCGGGAGTGAACTCAGGAAATCCGAATGCGCATGTGATTCTTCCGGCGACGGGCGCGACAGCAGGTGCGTTGCCGGTTTATGGATCGATTTTTGCGCACTGCAGCCGGTCGCTGATTGAGGGCCATGGGACGCTGCTCTCGTGCTCGACGCGAGACCGCTGCATGTTTCTGGGCGACCAGGTGAACTCTAACCATTATGGTGGGATCACGGTGCGGGGAGTGAATTTTACGTCGACTGTGCATGCTGATGGTTGCCTGATTCTAAATACGCAGCGGCAGACGAATGTGGTGACCATCACGACCGTTACAGCTTGCAGCACGATTCAGACGGGGGATCGGGTCAACATCAACTTTACGGATAATCCGACGTATTGGGGGAATCACGGGCCGGTGACGGTTTCAGGAACGTCGATTACATACAACCAGACGGCGGCTAATGCAGCGTCGGTTGCGAGTCCCGGAACGATCGCCATTGAGAATGCCGCGGTGGAAGACAATGCGATGCCGGGAACGATGGATGACATCAAGTCTTCGGCGGGAGGCGGGGGAAGTTTCAATCAATTTTTTGTGATGGACGACGATGAGGCTGCGACTATCCGGAACTTCGATGCGGATGGTAGTCAGGGATTAACCTGCACAGCCAATCACTGTGGTTCGTACGTTTACGCAGCGAATTGGGGCGCTCCGGTAATTTGGATCGACAAGGCGAACATCAGCCCGCAGTGCGCGGGAAATGGCGTCACAAATTACTCCAACAATGAGACTCGGGTGACGGACTCGGTAATGCAGGGCTTTGGGATGTGGGGTGTCAACACCATGACAATCCTGGGTAATTATGGTGGAACCGAGCTGGACAACATTTACATGGAGGAAGGCGCGGGACCTTGTCCTAATCCATATCTTGGCAGTTCATTCGGGGCGACGGGAGTTATTTATGAGGGTAATGTCCAGCCTCTGACGGTGCGTGGTGGAGAACAGCCGGCGGGGCATGGGGTGTCGTTTCCTTTCAGTGGAACTTCGGGATCGACGCAGCTGAACTATTACGTCGTTGCCCACGACGCTACGGCAGGAATTTACAGCGCGCCGCTGCTGGCAGGACTTACGTTCACTAACGGCGGAGCGGGCAATGTGTCGGTGCAATGGCCTCATATTCCGCCGCAGAATGCGGGGGATACGGTGGTTTACGACATCCTGCGAATGCAACCGTCGACCAGTTTGACGGCCAATGCTCCCAGTTTTCCGATCAAGGGTTCGTGTACCGGCGGAAGTGTAACTGCATGCGGAAGTGTGGGCGTGAGTCAGGCGCAGTGTTCGGGACTAGTCTGCACTTATACGGATGCGGCAGGAGCGAACACGACTGGTTATACGATTCAATCGCTGGGCTGGGAACCGGTGTTGCCTTTCTGGCCGGGGAGCGCGGTGTTTTCGGGAGATGGATCGTCTTCTTATTACAATCCCGTGGCTTCATTCGATACGGAACCGGCGGATGTGGTTTCGGTGGATTGGAATGCGCTGCCGACACTGCAAGTGCGTGAGTGCGGAGACGCAGCGGCGATCGGCTCATTGTTTGGCGGGGCGTGGGAGCAGTGCCTGGAAGGGAAAGTAACTGGGACCTACCCGCCGATCGGTGGGCTGCTGTTTCAGGATGGAAGTTATAACAGTGGCACGGGCAGCGGGGTAAAGGGACGAATCAATTTTGAATATCCTACGACTGGAGTGGGGGATATCCAGCCGCATCACATTATCACTTTGGTGGATTCCAATTTTGCGAAGACGCTGGCCACGATCGGATTTCGTCCGCCGAATGATCCTGGGGATACTTACATCGGACTGGATGTTGCGGCGGTTCCTGGAGCGGAGCAGTTGGCATTTGGATCGCCGGTGGCGATTTCGAACTACATCGGAAATGCGGGAGATAATTCCAGCTACCTGGAAAGGCTGACCGCGAGCGCGAAGACGTTCAACGTTCCGGTGCATATCAATGGGAATTTGACGGTGACGGGAATTTGTACGGGCTGCGGCGGAGGGGGCGGATCGGGAACGGTGAACAGCGGGACAGCGGCGCAGGTGGCGATGTATTCGGCGAATGGCACGGCGGTGAGTGGGGACAGTGGACTCACGGATAACGGTTCGACGCTGACTTATACGGGAAGTAATGGGATTGCGGCGTCCTCGGGAGCGTTCAGCGGGAATCTTACGGTGAACGGACAATTGCTGGTGGCGGGGCCGTGGGCGGTGAGTTCGGCGGTGCCGGGGACGGCAATGACGGCGGCGGGAGCAGGGACTTCATCCTTGGGGCTTTCGAACGATGGGAACTTTTATATTTCGGCGAATGCGGGCGCTCCGCAAAAAGTGGCGACGACGGGGAGCAGTTCGTTTTTTTCGAATCTGTTTCAGGAAGATGCGAGCGACGTGGGCGAGTACGGAACGACGGCGCAGAACTTGCACGTGTACTCGATTTACACCAACAGTTCGACGTGGCAGCGGACTTCGCTGGGATATGACGCGACCGATAACTATGCCGTAGTGAGGAGCGAGAATTCGGCCGCTGGGACCGCGCCGGGGTTGGGCTTCTGGGTTAACAGCGGGTTGAAGTGGGTGGTGGACGCGAGCAGCAACTTCAAGCCGTGGATCGACCAGACGTATAACGTGGGATCGTTTAATAGCTCGGGAACGGGGAGTGGACTGCGGCCGGGGACGGTTTATGCGGCGGGAAATTCTACGAGCGGCAGCGGATTTGAGTTGGGGAAGTTTGCCAGCCAAAGTTACGAACTTTGCAACGATGCGACGAATGGGACAATCATCAACGGGTTAGCTGTACTTACTACGGCAGGCTGTGCAGCTAAGCCGGGGAGTGCGTTGACGAGTGGGGCCATCGGGGTGGTGATTGCGAATGCGGGAACTTCGGGTGTGGTAACGCTGGCGCGGATGGGCTCGGCTTATTGCAGCTTCGACGGGGCGGCAACGGTGGTGGGGGATTTTGTTGTGCCTGCGAGCACAGCCAGCGGAGGATTTTATCCTTTGTGCCACGATGCGGGAGCGACGCAACCGAGCGGAACACAAGTGCTGGGGCGGGTTTTACAGGCGAGTTCGGGAAGCGCGACGGTGCAGATGTTCCTGGATATGCCGGGTTCGAGTGTGAGCAGCAGCGCGGGGTATTCGATTCCCTGGCTCACGACCAACACGACAGGGACCGCGATCAGCTTCTCGAGTACGGCGAGTAAAGCGGAGCTATGGGGAGTGGTGCTGACGTTTCCGCTGACGACGACGCAAGTGACGTATGACGTTTCGACTGCGGATAACTCGAGCAATACATATGACATTGGCGTGTTGAACAGTTCGGGGAGCGTTGTGGCGCACATCGGAAGCACTGCGGG
>JBAVUV010000560.1:0-4322 GCA_049696955.1 Candidatus Sulfotelmatobacter sp.
GTTTCAAGGTTTCTAAGTTTCAAAGTTTCAACGTCAAATCAACTGTTTCCAAGATTTCGAAGTTCAAGGCACCGTGAAACCTTGAACCTCTTAAACCTTGCAACCTGCCTAGATCACTTCCGGCGCCAGAGAAACGATCTTCAGGAACCTCTTATCGCGCAACTCGCGCGCCACCGGACCAAACACGCGCGTTCCCACCGGTTCGCCCGCATCGTTGATCAGCACCGCTGCATTCTGATCAAAGCGGATGTAAGTGCCGTCGCGCCGCCGGTGCTCCTTGCGGGTGCGCACGATCACCGCCTTCACCACTTTGCCCTTCTGCACCTGCCCATCGGGAGCCGCTTCTTTCACCGCCGCCGTGATTATGTCTCCCAGACCGGCGTTCAATCCGGTGGAACCGCCGAGCGGCAGAATCATCTGCAGCTTGCGGGCGCCGGAGTTGTCGGCCACCTCCAGCATGCTTCTCATCATCACAGCCATGATCGATCTCCCTCAATCTTGTCATTCCGAACCGGGCACCAAGCCCGGTGAGGAACCTGCTTTTGCAGTCGCGCCCCACTCGCTTTCACTTAACGTCGTGCTCCAGCGCAATCTCCGGCACCAGCGCCGTCTTACGCACAATGTCTTTCAACTTCCAGCGCTTCAGCTTCGAGAGCGGACGCGTCTCCTCAATCCGCACCACATCGCCGACATGCGCTTCATTCTTCTCGTCGTGCGCATAGAATTTCTTGTTGCGCGCCACCACGCGTCCGTAAAACGGATGCGCCTTTTTGCGCGTGACTTTCACGACGATGGTTTTCTGCATGCGGTTGGCGACCACTTCTCCGACTACTTCCTTGCGCCGGCCCTGCACCTGCTCGCCCTTCGGCGTAGCTTTTCCTGTTGCGGTTTCCGCCATTATCGTTTCTCCGTTGCAGCCACGCCCGTGCGCTCGCTCTGGATGGTCTTCACCCGCGCGATGTCTTTGCGCAATCCACGAATCTTCTTCAGGCTCTCGGTCTGTCCCATATTCAGCTGGAACTTCAGCTTGAACAACTGGTCCGCGAGATCGCGCCCCTGATGCTGCAGTTCATCGTCGGTTAAGTTTCGAACTTTATCTGCCTTCATAAATAGCTCTCAGCTCTTAGCCTTCAGCTTTCACCGCCGCCGCTTCTACTGATAGTTGACGGCTGAAAGCTGATAGCTGTTGTCTAGTGCGCCACGTCGCGCTTGACGAAAGTCGTCCGCAGCGGCAGCTTGTGCGAAGCCAGCCGCATCGCCTCGGTCGCGTCCACCACCGTAACGCCTTCCATCTCAAACAAAATCTTCCCCGGCCGAACCACCGCGACCCAATGATCGGGCGCGCCTTTGCCTTTACCCATACGGGTTTCAGCCGGCTTCTTAGTTACCGGCTTATCGGGAAACACGCGGATCCAGATCTTCCCGCCGCGCTTCACGAATCGAGTCATAGCCACTCGGCTGGCTTCAATTTGACGGTCGGTAATCCAGCCCGGCTCCAGCACCTTCAACCCAAAATCGCCAAACGCCAGCGTGCTTCCGCGCCACGCCTTGCCAGTCATGCGCCCGCGCTGCTGCTTGCGGTACTTCACTTTTTTTGGCATTAACATAAGTCACCTTGTCATCCTGAGCGAGACGCTTTTTGTCTCGCGAAGGATCTCGGACTCCTCAGAAGGCCGCCCGATCGAAACTTCCCTAGAACGCTCCCACGCCCGTCTGCTGTTCCTTCTTCTTGGTCGGCAAAATCTCGCCCTTGTACACCCAAACCTTCACGCCGATCACACCGTAGGTTGTCCTGGCTTCCGAAAATCCATATTCAATATCCGCACGCAAAGTGTGCAGCGGCAACCGCCCCTGCAGATACCACTCCGAACGCGCGATTTCATTTCCATTCAACCGCCCACTGACGCGAACCTTGATTCCCTTGCAACCGAAGCGTAGCGCCGAATCCACCGCCTTGCGCATCGCCCGCCGGAAGCCAACCCGCTTTTCCAACTGCAGCGCAATCGCCTCCGAAACCAGCTGCGCATCGAGTTCCGGCTTATGCACTTCCTGAATATCGACAAACATTTCGCGCGAAGTGCGCTTCTGCAGATCGGCCTTCAGCTTGTCGATCTCCGCGCCTTTGCGTCCAATAATAATTCCAGGACGCGCCGTCTTGATAATGATGCGCAGCTTGTTGCCCGGACGCTCGATCTCAATCGAGCTCACGCCCGCCGACTTGAGCTTTTCCTTCAGCTCGTTCTTCAGCTTGACGTCTTCCAGCAGCAGCTTGTCGTAGTCCCGCTCCACAAACCAGCGCGACTTCCACGGCTTCGTATAGCCGAGGCGAAAACCATAAGGATGGACTTTTTGTCCCATTGCTTCTCCTAATTCAAATCCTAAAATCCTGTCACCCTGAACCCGCCAATCAACCTAAAATCTTTGTCATTCCGAACTCGCGCAAAGCGCGGGTGAGGAACCTGCTGCTCCCTTACTTGGCAACAGTTTTCTTCTTCTTGCCAGCCGCAGCTTTCTTCTTCGCCACCGGAGCACGCCGCTTCGCCGGAGCGCCAGCCGATGCCGTCCGCTTTTCCCGGGAAGCCTGCCCCACACCATTCCCGCGCTCCGCCAAAATCAATTCAATATGCGACATGCGCCGTTGATAACGGAACGCGCGTCCCTGCGGCGCCGGACGAATCCGCTTCATGCGCGGACCATCATTAGCAATCGCACTCTTCACATATAAATTGTCGAGCTCGATATCCAGATTTTTCTCGGCACTCAAAAAGTTCGCGTTATCCAGCGCAGACTGCAACAGCTTACCTACGTGCGCGGCCACGCGCTTCTTGGTAAACAACAGCGTGTTGCGCGCCTCTTCCACCTTGCGCCCTTTGATCAATTCCAGCACCAGGCGCGCCTTCTGCGGCGAGACTCGCAAGTAACGCATTTCCGCTCGAAATTCCATTCGCGTCTCCCCTTATGCCTTCGGCGCCGCAGGCGCTGACGGAGTAATGGCCCCCGGCCCTCCGGGAATGCCCGCCGGCTTCGCCGCTACTTCCGTCGCCGCCCTCATCGAGTGGCCTTTGAAGTTTCGCGTAAAGCTGAACTCGCCCAGCTTGTGCCCCACCATGTTTTCCGTGACGTACACCGGGATAAACTTCTTGCCGTTGTGCACCGCAATGGTGTGCCCCACCATCTCCGGAACGACGGTGGACCGCCGCGACCAGGTCCGCAAAACTTTTTTCTCGTTGCGCGAATTCATACCCTCGACCCGCGACATCAGGTAAACATCCACGAACGCGCCTTTTTTTGTTGAACGTGCCATAAAGTCAGCTTCTAGCTGTTAGCTCCTAGCTTTTGGCTAAACCACAACCCTTCAAAATCTCGGTCATTCCGAGCGCAGAGAGAAATCCTGGTCTCGCCTGTTGGCGTCACTTGCTCCGCCGGTTCACAATGAACTTATCCGTCCGCTTGTTATTCCGCGTCTTGTATCCGCGCGTCGGCTGGCCCCAGGGCGTCACCGGATGCCGTCCGCCCGAAGTCTTGCCTTCACCACCACCGTGCGGATGATCCACGGGATTCATCGAAACGCCACGGTTCACCGGCTTCCATCCCAGCCAGCGCGTGCGCCCCGCCTTGCCGATCGTGATGTTCTCGTGATCCAGATTTCCCACCTGGCCGATCGTCGCCATGCAGTCCTGCGAAATCTTTCGCGTCTCGCCGGAAGGCAATTTCACCAGCGCATAATCGGATTCCTTCGCCACCAGCTGCGCCGCGCCACCCGCCGAACGCACCATCTGTGCGCCTTTGCCCGGCTTCAGTTCCAGATTATGAATCGAAGTGCCCGGCGGAATATTGCGCAGCGGCAATGCATTGCCCACGAGAATGTCGGCATCCGGCCCGCTGACAACTTTTTGCCCCACCTTCATTCCCTCGGGCACCAGGATGTAACGCTTCTCGCCATCCGCATAAGCCAGCAGCGCAATCCGCGCCGAGCGGTTAGGATCGTATTCAATCGTCGTCACCGTCGCCGGAATGCCGGCCTTGTCGCGCTTGAAGTCAATGATGCGCAGCTTCTGCTTGTGCCCGCCACCGCGATGCCAGCTGGTAATGTCGCCCGAATTGCGGCGTCCGCCAGTGCGCTGCTTCTTCTCGACCAGCGGCTTATACGGATGCTGCGTCGTGATGTCGTCATTGACGATCGTCGTGCGGTAGCGCAACGTCTGCGTCGTCGGTCTGTATGTCTTGATTGCCATAAGAAGCTATCACGTCTCAGCTGTCAGCTCTCAGTCTTACCGTGCCAATACCGCCGCTTTTGCTAATAGCCGACGGCTGAGAGCTGA
>JBAVUV010000561.1:0-3974 GCA_049696955.1 Candidatus Sulfotelmatobacter sp.
CCGTACGGTAATGGCTATCTTTGTAGGCCCCGGTCAAGCTGCGCACTGCATACTTCGCTACCGAGGCCTTCACCGGCCATTCAAATGGATTAATCGGACACACGACCAGCACCGGCGTGCGCCCATCCCAGCCAACTTTTCTCAGAACACTTTGCCCATACTCGGGCGGGCGTGGTTCAAATGTCCATGCGGTATCAGTTCCCAGTTCCGTGGGCACGCCCAATTGGCGCAACACGCCCCGCGACTCCTCATTCCGCGTGATCACGAATGAATTTTTACAGTAGCGTCCGCACATCTTAGCTACCAACGGATCCATGTGGCCGGCCTCGGCGCCGTATCCCACCGAAAGCTTGTTCTGCGCCGCTGCGATGCCCAGGGAGCCAATCATCATCGTGGTCAGTGCATTGGCGAACTTGCTCTTGAACATCGACCCCTCGCAAGCTACCACTCCGTCGTGTTGCGGCACTTCGTGCGCCAGGAAAGGAGGAAAAATATCCGGCAGATGCACTTGCTTCGTTCCTTCAAAATATCCACGAGAGAAATCGAAGTTCTGGCTCATCACGCTGAACTCGACTCGTTCCGCGCCCAGGATATGCCGAATCTGCCGTAACATTTCTTCCACGCGGACATCCGACCCCATGTTCCGCGTCCCGTTGTAGCCCGCGAACAGCAGTTTTAACTTCTCACCCGGCTTCCAGCGCTTGCCCGCGCCCAGCATCCATCCAGCTTTGGCGCGCTCGATCGAACTGCTGACCCATGTTTCGAGGATGAAATCCATCATGCGGCCGTTCCTCCCGCTGCCGCCGGCCAGGGCCGATACCGGTATGCAAAATCATTCTGGCTGCTGAACTTCAGAAGCGGATAACAGTATTCGGAAAATGGCACCGGCTTCTTTCCTAATTCAGCAATCACGCGCGAGTTATCGAAAACAGTGTTCCATACCAGATAGGGCATGAAGACCTTCATCAGCGACGCGCCTTTCGCAATCGATCCTTTACGGTTCGCCAGAAAATTCACCGACCCCGCGAACGGACGCTCCGCCACCGGCACAAACACGGGCGCGCGTTTATTCTGCGCCGCCGACAACGCCTTCGTAATCTCACGAAATGTCTGCGACCCAATGCCGGAGGAAAGATGGTATGTATCAAAGAGCGGACGATCCTTCTGATGCAGCGTCGCAATTGCTTCCGCCACAAAGTCCACATTCACAATGTCGATCTTGTCCGTGGAACGAAACGGCAACACCGGCAGTCCCGCCAGAAATACAAACGCTTTCACCATGTCGAATTGCGTGGTTTCAGCATATCGGCTGTCACCCAGCACGATGCTTGGACGGAAAACAGTCTTCGGAGTCTCCGGCAGCAACACGCGCATCATGTGCTCGCAGAATTTCTTGGTTCGCGCGTAAGGATCGTAGTCCGAGCGCTCCCAATCAATTGACCCGTCTTCGCTGACCACTTCGTTCTGCCGCTTGCCCGCAACCGCCACGGTGCTCACCTGGCTGAAGCGGCGCAGCCCGTGATAATGTTCGGCACTCCGCGCCAGCGTCAGCACTTCCAAAGTGCCGCGCAGGTTCACATTCAGACAACTTTTTTCCGACTTCCGGTTCAGCGACGCCGCGCAATGAATCACCGAATCGGTGGTGTGCACCAGCCGATCGTATTCATCGCGGCTCAATCCAAAACCGGGCTCAGTTAAATCGCCGCGGAAGACGCGCACTCGAGTCTGCAGAAATTCGTAAAATTGCGGGAAGTCCAGGTGCAGTTGCAGAGCCTGCCACAGGCGCGCCTCCGCATCGCCCACATCGCGTGCGCGCACCAGCACATTCAGCGCCGCCCCGTCCCGCAGCAAATTCGCGGCTACGTGCGCGCCGATGTATCCCGTCGATCCCGTCAGAAATATCGCCATTCACCAATTCCCATTCGTGCCGGTTTTTACCGTCTCGCCATTCTCTAAACTGCGTGCCGGACGCGTTTCCAGCGGCCTCCCCTCAATCAGGGGATAAGTCCACTTGCGCAGCGCCGGGATATGCACGTTGATCCAATAATCCCACCAATCGAGCATTCGCGCCTTATATCCAAATTCTTCGCGCTCATCTTCAACCAGCGCGTGAGAAAGTTTTTCTATGTTGTCGGCGGCAAAATCGTGCTCATTCAGCAGGATGAACGGTTCAAACAGCTCGATCAATTTCTCCAGCCGCTCCAGATTTCTTTCCGCTTTCACGAGTGGCGTTTTCTTCAAAGGCAGCGGCGACATGATCCGCTGGATGGACTTCACAATTGCCTTCTGCGCCGGCGCCGACATTCGCCGGTACCGTGTTTTCGAAACTGGAATCGCGTCAAACCGCAGCCGCAGCCAGGATTCCAACCCCTCCTGCGCTCGGTAATGCTTGCGGTGCGCCAGTGACGTTAACTCGATCGATCGTCCCATATCACAAGGATTCGTCGCGGAAGTTGCTAATTGATACAGTTCGTCGTGGCGCCGCTCGACAATCGCCGCGGCAATCAAAGTCATCCCATCGCACACCGCGTCCACCGGAATAATATCGAGCCGTTTACTCTCGTTCGAAGGCAACTGCCGGAAATATGTCCCCAATAAATACGACAGCGACGCCGATGTATTGATCCCTTCATTCCATCCCAGGAACGGCTTCGCGACTGATGTCTCCACGATCGCCGGACGCACGACCGCGATGGGCAGGCCCTTGCCATACTTCACAATCAAGGACTCTGCCAGACTCTTCGTGAGCGTGTAGGTGTTGGGCCAGCCCAGTTCCTTGGCCCGGCGCGTTCCCTCTTCAGTCAAATAATTCTTCAACCATCGAATCCGATTCTTGCGGATTTGATTGTCCAGGGCCGCGCCCCGCAGGCCTTTCGCCGCATGTTCTTTCGTGAGGGATTGCGATCTCAGACCGGCCGTCACTTCCTCACCCTCGGCTTGCGCCTCAGCCTTCGCGATCACTTGTTGCAAGGACCGCCATTCCTGCTCGGCGTCAAAATTTTCCACATGACGGGGTGTGTAATTCGGAATCAATTTCTCCGCCACGCGCCCATCGCGTTCTCCCGCCACGTAACACGTGGAGAGGTGCAGCAATCCCGCGTGATCGGTCGCCCGCAAGAACTCCAGGATATTCATTGCGGCATCAGTATTCGTACTCAGCGCATCCCGCAGGTCAGGATTGAAGTCCGTTAGCCCCGAACTATTCACAATCAGATCAAGATTATTTTGCAACCGCCGAGATGCCTCCGGCTCCAATCCCAGACCTGGCCGCGTGACGTCTCCCTCGACCACCTCCACTTTTTCCCGCAAATATTCTCCGAGCCCGACTCCGTACTTTTCAAATAGCGGATCGAAGACCGGCGATTCTTCCACGATCTTTTCAAATCGACGCTGCGCTGGATTTGATTTCTGCCGACGGATCAGCAGATAAATCCGTCCAATCTTTGGCAGCTCCATCAGCGTATTTGCGAGCCATACTTTGCCAATGAATCCAGTCACACCGATCAGCATGAGGTGCTTGCCTGCGAGAGCCTGCCGTACGGAAAATCCCGGGGTCTGCTGCCGGCCCTCGAAGTGCACAATCGGGTGCTCGCGGGCCGCCGATTCCCGGCCCGATCCAATGATCGCCGACCGCAATTCTTCGAGCGTGATATCCAGTTGCCGCGCCAGCGTCTTCGGCGCGCGCCGTCCATCTGGACTCTGTTCCCGAATCCGCGCAAAGGCTCCGCGCGGCCGGATCACCGGCTCCAGCAACCTGCCGGTTGCCACTCCGTCACGAAATTCCAGCCGGTTCGCCACCAACCGCTTGACGCCAAGATGCTGCGCCAGCGGCTTCATCACATGCTCAAGCCCCTGACTCACCAGCACCACATCCGCGCCGGCGCGCACCAGCTCTTGCACGCGGTCGACCCCACGCGTCTTTAACTGCGGCTTCAATTTGTATTGGAAATATTCTTCGCCCAACAGATCCAGCC
>JBAVUV010000562.1:0-2117 GCA_049696955.1 Candidatus Sulfotelmatobacter sp.
GGCTGAAAGGCGCCGCTTTACAGTCCACGACGGAAATACACTGATAAAAGAATTGAATGAATTGGAAGTCGTCGATGGTGAGATTTTCGCCAACATCTGGCAGACGGATCGAATCGCCCGGATTTCGCCACAGAACGGTGAGGTGGTTGGCTGGATCGATCTCAGAGGTTTGTTGAGTCCGGTTTACCGTCTGGAATCAGGCGCGGTCCTGAATGGGATCGCGTACGATTCAGAGCGAAAGCGATTATTTGTCACCGGCAAGCTGTGGCCGAAAATCTTCGAGATTCAACTTGTGCCGAGACGCTGAGGGACCCCAAATCTCAGTCTCTCAAGATGAAGATGATAGGGCGGACGACCTCATTCGCTGCCGAAAAACAAAAAGGCGCGCATCCGTAAAGGATGCGCGCCCCAAAACGGCCCGCCGTGATGGCGGCAGGAGGCTATCTTCCGAAATACTTGGCGTTAAGCTCGGTAAACGAATTCCACTTTTCCGGCAGATCGTCGAGTGCGAAGATCGCCGAGACCGGGCACACCGGCACGCACGCGCCACAATCGATACACTCCACGGGATCGATATAAAGCAACTGCTCGGTCGCGTACTTGGGATCATCTTTCTTGGGATGAATGCAATCCACCGGACACGCATCCACGCAGGCTGTGTCTTTGGTGTTGATGCAAGGTTCAGCGATCACATAAGTCATAACGGTGCGGTCTCCTCAACTGGATGCGAGTATTTTACTACGGCAGCCTCTGCGAAAACGCAGATTCTAGCAAGAAACAGGGACGCTCTGCAAAAACAAAAAATGGCTGGCAGTGGTTGCTGCCAGCCATTTCGTCGGTTGTTAGAACCCCCACAAATCCAAGCTCAGAGCCGATTAGCGGTGCCCCCCGCCGCCGTGGCCACCGCCGCCACCGTGAAATCCGCCACCACCGTGGAACCCGCCACCACCACCATGGAAGCCGCCGCCGTAGCCGCCACGGGCGTAGCCCCCTCGTCCGGCGTACCCAGCGCGGCCGTAGCCACCGCGTCCATAACCGTAGCCGCCGCGTCCGTAACCGTATCCACCGCGTCCGTAACCATATCCACCGCGCCCGTAAGCCCAACCGCCGCGTCCATAACCCCAACCGCCTCCACAGCCATACCAAGGACCGGCGCCAATGAATACTCCGCCTGTGAACCAATCAGGCCCGTAGTAGCCGTAGGGCGCGCAAGCATAAGGATAGTATCCGTAGTAGCCGTAAGCGCACGTCGGAGCCACGCCAACGTACCCCGGCCCAAACCCCACTCCCACGCTCACCTGCGCCTGCGAGTAAGCCAGCGGCAGCATCAGAACACTTACCAAAGCCAAATATTTTATGTATCGCATGTGAGTCCCCCTTGTGTCCCTGATCCGCAGTTCCAGTTCGTGAAACCGGAGATCTCCAGGTCCTCGAGATGTTGTTGTCTATCCGGAGTACCTAATCTATTTGAACTCGGAGGCGAAAGAAAAGTTGCAATTATGACAGTGGCTGATTTCAGCCACCACGCGTGGATTCAACCAGTTACAAGCACGAGGGCTCAGGCGCCGACCAGCGCCTCGCTCGGCTCATACTCAACAATGTAGCCCGCCACGGCGCTTGCCGCGACCGTTAGTGGTGAAGCCAAATACATCTGCCCCGGACCGCTGCGGCCTGGGAAATTGCGATTCTGGGCGCTGATCACCACCTGGTCGGGACGCGTCGAAACCCCGGGCCCAGCGTTGATGCAGGCTCCGCAGCTGGGCTCGATCACGTGTGCACCGGCCTTCTGAAAAACGTCCAAATAGCCCTTGCGCAAGCAGTACTCGCGCGTCTCCTGCGAACCAAACTGGATATAGAACTTCACCGAGTCGGCCACGCGCTTGCCCTGCTTGAGGGCGTCGGCGAGCACCTCGGCGTACATATCCATGTCCTCGTTCTTACCCGCAGTGCAGGTGCCACCGTAAGCGATCTCGACCGGCACGGGCGTGTGCAAATCGCGAATGTACTTTCCATTGCCGGGATCGCCCGGAGTCGCAACCATGGGTCCAATTTCGGCCGCGTCGAGTTCGATTACGTGCGCATATTGAGCATCCTGATCACTTGATAATCCCTCAATC
>JBAVUV010000563.1:0-7396 GCA_049696955.1 Candidatus Sulfotelmatobacter sp.
TTCATAAACTGGCTGTTTTACCAAATCAACGTCTCGTAGCCGAGAAGTGGCCCCTGGGATCGCTCCCAAGCGCTCGGATAGCACTCCCCAATTCGTGCCGAACTGGAATGCCATCGCGACACCATGCCCTCGAACGTAGCCAACCGCGCAGCCAAACCAATGTTGAAGGCAGCAAAGATTCTGCGGAAGCGGATGACGAAACCGAACCGCAGCCGCGATAAGAACATCGATCGAGGGTTGATGTCGTGGCCGTCAAGCGGCACCGTCCAGAATCTCGGAATGATGTGCAGAGACGATTTGATCCGCTAGCCCGTTGGCGAAAGTTCGAGCTGCCTCCAGGTGATACTCCTGAAGGTTGGTCGGCGGTATTTTCACGCCCAGGTAACGGCGCCGGTAAATTCCTGAACCGAGGTAGCTGCAAAGCGATAACAACGAGCGCACCTGGCCGCCTTCGTAGCGGAAATGGATACCATCCACGAAGACGCCGCCGCGCTTCGTTGCGAGCCTTCGCACCGTCTTCATGTTGTGCCGCCAGTACCGACGGCAGATCACAGCAACCGCGAAAGGCTTTCCTTTCAATGCCAGGCTTGCCTCATCTGACTCCAAGAAAGAGCGGATCGGCACGTTCGTCGAGAGCCACCAGGTCGGAGAGGCGATACACACAAAGTCGTACTCACGCTCTGTCACAATAGCGGGGATGCGGATCTTTCCAGTCGAGCGGAGGAGTTCCGGCAGTATCATCCCGACGACTTCGCGGTACGGGTGCGGCATCGGAAACTTTCTAAATCGATCCGCGTAGCGAGGATCGATAAACTCGATCCCTGCCAGGACCGCCTCCGAACCTCGATCTCGGAGCACCCCCGCCATGGTTTCGACAATTTTGAGGGTCTGCTGTGTGTATGTGTAATAAACAAGCAGAACGGAGGGCTTCGTCGCGGTTTCCACTTATTCCTCCTTTGGCTTGCATCGGCAGGTGTCGCAAAATATTTCTCGATGTCGGGAATCGCGCTTGAGCCAAAGGTGATCGACTCAGTCCACAAGGCGCCTGTTGAATGATCCCGCAATCCCTGCCGACAAACTTCTTAAATCCGGTGCGAGGAAATCCTGCAACAGAGAATGTAGGAACGAAACTGGCAAAAATAACATAAAGACAGTTGAGCAGTTATTCCATCGAGCGAAAGGGACGTTATTTTGACGGCCTCGCCTGTAACAAGTGACAGTTGGCAGCGACCCGTGCGCGTGGTGAATTAGTAAATAACCTCGACCATCGGAAAGCACCGCTTTTTGCGCGTGACGAAGTCTGACGCATCGAGAAGGCATCGGTGACGTTCGCGATAATTTTGGGAGGATGCATGTCACGTTCCTTAATTGTGTTGCCCGACGATTCCGTCAAGCCGATTCTCGATGCCATCAATGGCGCTACCAAGTCGCTGCGGGTCAAGATGTTCCTCTTCTCAGATCCAACACTCTTGAAGGCCGTAATTGCCGCTAGACAACGGGGTTTGAAAGTACGGATCATGCTGAACCCCGCTCGGCGCGACGGCGAATCGGAAAATCACGAGTCCCGAATCAAGCTTGAAGCGGGGGGTGTTGAGGTGATAGACAGCAATCCCGACTACGACGTTACTCATGAGAAGTCGATGGTTGTGGATGACACCACAGCGTTCGTGAAATCCCTGAACTGGGACACGAAAAACCTGACCGAGACCCGTGATTACGCCATTGTGACTTCTCATGCTCACGAAGTAGCTGAAATCATCGAATGCTTCGAAGCAGACTGGAACAGAAAGTCCTTCAAGGGAGACGAGCATTCCCATATGATCTGGTGTTGCGGCAACGGTCGAGACCGCATCGCGCAATTTATTGATGACGCGAAAGATTCCATCTTTCTTCAGAATGAGCGTTACCAGGACGCGGTCATCATCGAGCGGCTGGTCCGGGCGGCCAGCCGAGGCGTGAAGATCCACGTCATGGCATGCCCCCCTCACAAGCTCAAGAAGCAAAAGCTCGTAGAAGCCGTTGGAGGAATGCGCATTATGCAAGATGTAGGCATCAAGATTCACAAATTGAAACACCTCAAACTTCACGCCAAGATGCTCCTCGCGGACCATGCCCGCGCCATCGTTGGATCTATCAATCTCGCGCCCGGGAGCTTTGATACCCGCAGAGAGTTAGCCATAGAAGTACGCGACGATCACGTAATAGAACGTCTCGCGAAAATTGCTTCCCATGACTGGGAGCACTCGCATCCTCTCGATTTGACAGACGATGGGCTCATCGCTGAGTTCAAAGAGCACAAGAATAAAGGAGCAGACGAACTGGCGCTACACGACGATCACGACAAGCATAAGGTGGCATAGGATGTCGAAGTCGAAGGCTAGAGCAACTATTGGAACAGATGGACTTGCGCTTCCAGTGCTGCCGGCGGAGCGTGATGCCCGGGTTTGGGCGCGACTGGTCCGGATGATGTTGTACACCCCCGGCTTCCTCGCCCTGTTGCTAATCAAGTCCGGCGAACCGGAGAGCTTCGGCATCACGGTTGAGCTCCTGATGCTGTCTTGTGCGGCAGCTATCGTGGGTGGACTTTATATCGGCACGCAATCAGAGGGTGCCGGCGCCGATCAGTCATCGCAGATCGGCACCTGGAGCGGCGCGCTGGTGCTTGAGTTACTCGCCGTAGTGCCTTTGTTGTGCGCAATGCCGTCGCTATTTCATGAACTGGCGCACAGCAGGCTGTTGCACGCAAGCGCGCCTGGCGCTGTCGATGTATCGCTGGGCGCCTCCGAACTGTTGCCAATGGTGGCGATTCTGCCATTCATGCTCTACCAACTGGCCGGCTTCGGAACCATGCGCTTCGTGGTGCCGAAGCCTCTTAACTGGGCTATCAATATCGGCATTCTGTTCCTGATCGTCACCAGCTACATCGCGAACCGCGAGGGCGAATACGGCGTGGAGAGGAGGCTGGTGGGGTTTTTGGTCATTGCTATGGTGATAATCGTGATCTATGGCGTGCTGAGGCTCAAGCAAATGCAGACCATCTACGACGCACACTGCCCGCAGAAGCGTGCGAAGCTGGCTGGCTAGGCGTTTGCGGATAAAGTGAGTTCTGATGTCTTGCATTTGTCTACCTCAGGCACAGAAAATCCCCTGTGGGAGCACCACAGAAGTTACGCGACACGATTCGGGGGCACACCTGCCAGTAGTGGCAGGTCAAAGCAGAAGACGACTAGAAGTGTGAGTTAACGGGCAGTCAGCCTTGGCCTAGGCTCGCGGGAACGTCAATATCCAATATGTACTCACTACGAGCAGAACAAGCGCGACCCCGACCACGGCAACCCGTGGTCCAAAGATCTTGAAGCGTTGGCTAAGAGCGGTCAGGAGCAACACGGTCGCTAAGAATACGGTAACCCTCACGTACCTATCGCCGGTGTCCCGCATACTCACACCCTTTTCGAAGTGAAGTTGCATTTCATGTGCGAGCTTGTTGGCCGCTTGGCTGTTAGCATTCGTGTACTCTTCCATAAAAATAGGGCCGGGAGGCGCCGCGGGATTGTTGATCGGATCAAGCTTCCACCAGGCGGCGAATGCAGCGGCGTATTCCGGCCGGAATCGGCGCTGGTAAAACGTAGCCAGCTTCTCTTCTCTGCCAACCTTCGCGGCGGCCCAACCGTTAAAGGTTGTGATGTCATAAAGGCGATCTTGGCCCGCTAGTGTTGCCTTCTCTTGCGACAAGACCGACACGCGGGACGCCAGGTTGTACTCCTGGGTCGAGAGCGCGCCCCACTTCGCCACCTCGTATCCGCTCCACGCTGTGGCGATCGCGACAATCGCAAGCACCACCGCCTCTACGATCTCTACGCATTGCGCCCGGTAGTCGGCCGGTGGTGAATGTTGGTGGCTGTGCTCGTAAATCTTGTGGGCGAATTCGACATTCGACAATGCTTCGGACATCGGTCATAAACTCCAGATCAGGATTGAACAGTATCGCGGCGGGTGACCAATGACCGGTTCACGCCTTCAACTTTTTGGTGCACTTCCTCGCTATTCAATAACAAAACTTTCTGAATCATTCCGAACATAAAGGCGGTGGTCAGCCCGAACAACAGCCATCCGTCCAACGCCTCTATTGTTCCCAGAAGCTGCCACTGGTCTTGAAGTTGCAACTCCGCATGCCCATAGGTTGTCATCGCCCCCAGTGAATAGAGCATGGCGGACTTGAAGTCAGGCCGAGCACCGAGAAACTGGTAGGCAGTCGCCCAGATGCCAGCCTCTATCGCAAGCAGGATCGTGGACAATAAAGTCACGGTGGCCATGACCATTACGAAGATAGCCAAGGGGTGGCGACGCTCCATCATTCGGCCAAATGCCAGGAAAGCTCTCTGGTTTACGAACCAGAGCCCTAAGAGATGGAGGAGCACGGTTACAATAATCAAAGGCACGCCCCACACCCAGTCAGTGCGCCAAGCCGCGGTTGCGACAAAATGGAAGCTGAGCGCGGCAAAGATATTCCTCATCGAGAATTCCTTAACAAGTTCCTTAACAACCGGTGGCTCGGCCCTTGCCCTAGCAGTCGCTTCGCGGCATCTTGTGACGTAAGTCTCGTGGTTAATTCTCCCCATGTTTTCGAAGTGCAAACTTCTTACGTTGCAGCACCAGACGTTAACCTGTTGGCGGCGCTTGCTGCTTCGGTTGTGGTTTTGATGTAGGTTGTGGTTTTGAGGCACGTTCTTGTTTCGTTGCGGGTTTTGATCTTGCTGGCGCTTTTGATTGCGAAGCCGGATTTGTCTGCGGCTGAGCGCCGCTCGGATTTGCCGGCTTTGGCTGACGCACGGGCTGCGTTACCGAAGGCTGATTCGGTGACGTCGTTCTGGTTTCTGATTGCGGCCGGCGAGCCGGAGGTGGCGTTTTCGGCTGAGAGGCCGGAGGCCGGGTTGATGCAGGTCGGCTTCCACCATTCGCCGGTGGCCGATCTGCGTTTGGTGGTTTCGATGTACCGGACACAGGTGGCTTTGCGGCCGG
The DNA here is from genome assembly GCA_049696955.1 of Candidatus Sulfotelmatobacter sp. Classification (GTDB taxonomy): domain Bacteria; phylum Acidobacteriota; class Terriglobia; order Terriglobales; family Acidobacteriaceae; genus Sulfotelmatobacter. The sequence continues at coordinate 5,020 of JBAVUV010000563.1, forward strand.
CCGAGTGGCAGACGGCGCTTTCGGTGTGCTCGACTTAATTATCGGCTGGGTCGGTCTGCCGGCCTTAGGCGGCTGCGCTGGCGGCCGGCTTCCAGGAGGTCTGTAGCCTGGCTTATTGTTGGGCCCGTAAGGTGGACGACTGTAATTCGGCCCCGCCCGATAGGGAGGCCGATAATTCGGCGGACGATAACGCCAATTTCCACCGTAGCCAGGACGGCTCGAATACACGACCGGTCGCGGACGGTACCAGACGTTTGGCGGACGATAGGGATTTCCCCAACGAACCCAGGCCGTGTGATTGTAATAAACGCGATTCGTTCCCCAACTCCACCCCCACCCACCCCAGCCCCAGGGCTGGTTGTTCGCCAGTAGCGCTCCAATCGCAATCCCCGCTCCAAAACTGATCAGCGATGTCGCCACGACAGTACTCGTGCTGGGCGCGACATAAACCACCGTCGGGTTATATTGCGGCACATAAACTACCTGCGGATTCGCCGGCTGAATTACATAAATGGTCTGACCTGCCGGCTGTTGCACCTCCACTTGCTGTTGGGAATTGCTGCGTAATGTGCCCGCAGCATACGCCTGGGCTCGCAATCGCTGAATCGACGCGGTGACCGCTCCCTGATCCGCCGAAAAGGCTTGCCCGATCGCGGCGTAATCGTCGATGTGCTGCGCCATCATCTCCAGTACTTGCGGAAAACTGGTCAGCGCTACGAACGCCGGATCGAATCCTTGTTTCTCAGCGGCGTCGGTGAGCGCCGTTCCTTTAAGGTTTGGGTTTTGTTGTAACCAGTTATCCACATCGATAATTTCCTGCGGATTAGTCGAGGCAGTGGTGATCTGAGCCAGCAGAGAATCGGGATAAAGCGCGACGGGAGCCAGCAACTGATCCAGTTGCTGCGCGCTGGGTGGGGCTGTCTGCGCGGAGAGAAAGAGCACAGAATTCTGGGAGATGACCACTGCCACTAATAAAAGTAGTGCGGTAAAACTCGGTTTCTCTTGCATTGATGCCTCGTGATGGCAGTTGCATGCACAATCCGCGATGATCTGATGCTGCTCCTTTTGCTTTTTAACGCCGAGTGCAAGCTTGCACAACTGGCGAAACTTACAGTGCGACATAATCGAGATCCCGGCTTTTGGCCCGACCCATCCTGTCATATGTGACAGTTGCCGTCCCCGACCTGCTCCCATACTCTTCGCCAGAGTGGCAGTAGCATGCGCGAATGGGTCGAATTGTCGTCACAGGGAATCCAGGCGCTGGCAGTAATAATCATCGTCGTCTCGATCATCTATGGTTCCCTGCGTTTTCTGGTGCAATTGTCGAGACAAGTCGTAGACCCGTACCGCTCCTACAAGCGACTGCTAGGCCGCTCCCTCTTGCTGTCATTGGAGTTCCTGGTTGCAGCGGACGTGATCCGTACGGTCTTGCTGGACCTGACGGCCAAAGGGATGGAAATACTCGGAGCTTTGGTCGTAGTCCGAACGTTCCTTAGCTGGTCGTTGGTACTGGAAATCGACGGCCATTGGCCATGGGACATCGGAAAGCAGAGTGAACAAGTAGAGAGTGAACAAGCACAAAGAGATGATGTTCGAAAACTTGCTTACTCGTCCAAGGAGGCGGCTTGATAACCCTTCGCAATCCGGGAAACTGAAAGAAACGAGTGAGGAAGCGCTGCTCTTCGCGCGGTGAACTCCTCTGAGGAGAAATCCGAAATGAACCTGCCAAGCTTTCCGAGCGTCGATATGTTTTCCGCAGGCATCAATGCCCTCTACGGAATACTTGTCGCCCGCCAACCGTCGCACAACCGCGGTTACACCGTCGCCGGGCTATTGATCATGGCCTTCTTCGGCGGGATCGGCGGCGGCGTGACGCGTGACGTGCTGCTCAATGACATCCCCTCGCCGATCAGAGACCCGTACTATCTCCTCGTGTGCTTTCTGATGGGTTTGCTGGGGTTGGCGATTTATCACTGGGCCGACTCGATGGAGGAAAACTTCCGCACAAGGATCCTCGCTTACTTCAAATCCTTCACACTGCCCTGGTTTGCCATCCTGGGCGCACATAAGGCGCTTGAGCACAACCTTGGGATCTGGAGCGCGATCGTCATCGGTGTGATCGCCACTACTGCAGGCGGAGTGTTCATCGACCTCTTTTCGGGGGTCACGCCGGAGGTTGTGAGGCCATCGCAGCAACTCGTTACGACTGCTGTGTTGGCGAGCACAGTCTATACGCTGCTGGCGTTAGCCACGAAGGCGAGCCCCCACTTTTTTCCTGTCACGCTGATCGCGGTGCTGGTTTCGTTCACCTTCCGCGTATTTGCTGTCAGGGACCATTGGCCATCGATCGTACCGCTCGACGCGCCCGCCGAAGGAC
>JBAVUV010000564.1:0-5661 GCA_049696955.1 Candidatus Sulfotelmatobacter sp.
CCTATTCCGGCGACTACTCCGGACGCCGCTTTACTCCACTCGATCAGATCAGCGTCGCGAATGTGCACGGGCTGTCGGCCAAGTGGGTGTACCAAACCGGAGCGACCGGCAAGCTCGAGACCACGCCTCTCGTCGTCGACGGAATCCTGTATGCCACAGCGCAAGACGACCGGGCGTTCGCTCTCGATGCCCGTACCGGCCGGCCGATCTGGATGTATCAACATCAACTCCCCGGCGACATCCGTCCCTGCTGCGGTCGCGTGAATCGCGGACTCGCGATTTTAGGCGACAAAGTTTTCCTCGGAACCCTCGACGCGCACGTCATCGCGCTCGACAGCAAAACCGGCAACGTCATCTGGGATATCGTCGCGGCAGATTATCAAAAGGGATACAGCTTTACCGTCGCACCGCTCGCGGTAAAAAATCTTGTGGTCATCGGCGTCTCGGGAGGCGAGTACGGAGTGCGCGGCTTTGTCGATGCCTACGACGCCGCGACCGGCGCGCGGCAGTGGCGTTTTTATACCGTCCCCGGCCCGGGAGAGCCCGGACACGAAACTTGGGAGGGCGATTCCTGGAAAGTTGGCGGCGCTCCCGCCTGGAATACCGGAACCTACGATGCGGCGACCAATCAAATTTTCTGGCCAACCGGAAATCCAGCACCATCGAATCGCGGCGAAGGCCGCGCCGGAGATAATCTCTTTAGCAATTCATTGCTCGCTTTAAATGCTGACACGGGAAAATTGAACTGGTATTTCCAGTTCACCAAGCACGACGAACATGACTGGGACGCCACGCAGGTACCGGTGATTCTCGACGCTGGCAGCAAGCACCTGATCGCGCAGGCCAATCGCAACGGTTACTTCTACGTGATCGACCGCGCGACCGGCAAGCTTATTTTGGCCAACGCCTATGGCAAGACCACCTGGAGTGATTCGAAGGACGCTGAGGGTCGTCCTGTGGCAAAGAAGGGAGCTTCCCCGACGCTCGAAGGCCACACCGTCTGTCCCGGTGCGCTGGGCACAACGAATTTCATGGCGCCTGCATACGATCAGCAGACGTCGCTTTTCTACGTGACGGCGCGAGATCAGTGCGATATTTTCAGCACCGCGCCGCAACCTTACGAGGCCGGCCACGCCTATTATGGCAGCGCATATTTTCCCTCGGAAGAAGCCGAGCCCTATCGCGGATTTCTCAAAGCGATCGATCCCGCGACAGGAGACATCAAGTGGAAGTTCGAACACACATCACCCACCTGGTCAGGTGTGCTGGCAACCGCCGGCGGCCTGGTGTTCACCGGCGATGCGGAAGGAAACTTAGTTGCCCTCGATGCCGCGTCCGGCAAACCGCTGTGGCACTTTCAGATGGGCGGCGCGGTCTATGCCGCTCCCATAGCCTTCGCAGCGGATGGAAAAGAATACGTCGCAATCGCTGCCGGCAGTGCCATCTATGCCTTCGGGCTGCCTTAGCAGGGCTTCAAAACTTCACGATGATTCCAGCGTACATGCGAAAGTTGTTTTCCTTTGTCGGGAGTCCTTCGAATATCCCGCTCGGAAATGCGCTGCCGTAGAACTTATTAAAGTCGTGTGTGGTATGAAGATCGTCCAACTGCGCTAGCCGGAGCGCGAAACGCCGAGACACTTTGTAATCGACCCCACCCCCCAAAGCAACGGCCGCATCCGTATAGGTTGTGGCGACGGAGGTTACCGGAGACGACACGCCGGTGATCGTGCTCGAACTCAAGCTGACCCGATCGTAACCGAACAGCGCGTGTACGAAAGGCGTGAATTTGGTCTTATTCTTGAATGAAAATGCCGGCCCGGCCATGAGTGTATAGCCAGTCAGACTCGGAAGTCCGGAAAGCTGGTCTCCCCCCTTTTCGGTGATGGGTTGGCCGTAGCGCCCGCCCCCGTCCACGACGATCCCCAGCCAGCGCTTGATGTTGTACTGCCCTTCCGCATTCCAACCCGGGAAAAACGACGCGATTCCGAACGGGCTGTTCTGCTCGCGCAAGTCGAAATCCAGTGTGGCGCCGCTGAATGAGCCGTTACCCGCATGCACCATGGAATACCCGCCAAACACCTGCACTTTGGGAGTAGCGTCCTGAGCAAAAGCCGATGAACTAATCAGGACGGTCAGAACAATCGTTGCGACTGCCAATCGAATCATTTCGAAGTTTTTTCCTTTCGCAAACAGCCCTGGCACCGCCGCATCCCCAAAATCAGCGGAACGTTTTGAATTGCCCTCACAGCGGTTTGATCACCAACCGAATAAGAACGCGGAGGCGCGCGCGCGGGTTGCAAGTGGACACGCAAAATGTGAGTAAAGGGTTCTAAGCATTTGATTATAACGTGGGAATACATGCTGAGGCTGTCGTTCAGGCTCGAGGCGCGAATTCCAGTGTGGTCTCGATCTCAGCAGTTTGAAGAGACAACTACACCAAGAAGTTACAAAGCTTTGACGCCCTTGTGACAGAGGCCTGATTGGCCGCAGCTACTCTGCCTTACACCGTGATCCTATGCAAGCACCGGACGCGGTGAAGGAGAGGAAATTATGAAACAACTCACAGAGGTTCTGGAACGTTCCGCCAATCGGCGCGCATTCCTTAAGAACAGCATGGTCGCCGGGGCGGTGGCGACCGTAGGAGCCGGCATCCTGGGCAGCGGCCTGCCCGCATTCGCACAGGAAGCCAGCAGTGCAACCATCACAAAAGGAGACATCGCAATCCTCAGATTCCTCGCCGCGGCCGAACTTATTGAGGCTGATCTGTGGCAGCAGTACGCGGAGTTGGGAGGCCTCACACCCGGTCAGCTCCCCGTAGAGACAGCCCCGTTCAAGGCGATGAACACCTACCAGGCGGCTTTCATGAACCTCGATTCCGACGGGCCGCAATACATCTCCAGCAACACGCTTGACGAACAGAGCCATGCGGAATTCCTGAATGCCTATTTGATATCCAAGGGCGTAGAGCCGGTGGACTTCGACGAGTTCCGAACTCTGCCAAGCAGCCAGGCAAAGGGAGCCGATCAGATTGGGCGCCTTACCAATTTGATGAACCTTACTGTGGACACCAGTTGGTACACGCGTTATCGAAGCACGCAAAATCCAGATTTTGGCGCAACCTTCCCGCAAGCGGTCGACCTGGTGAACGTAACGGCCATTCCACGAACCAACGCTGATTTCGAACCCACGAAGCACGTTCAAGCCATCGCCAACACGGCAGCCTTTCACTTCGGAACTATTGAGCAGGGCGGCAGCACCCTCTATTCAGCCCTGGCCCAGAAGGCCCACAATGTTGAGGTTTTGAAAATCGTGGTCAGCATTGGCGGTGACGAAGTAGCTCACTTCCTGGAGTGGGTGGACTTTGCGGGAAATAGTGTGCAACCGCCACTCGCCCCGTTGACCGATCCTGACACCGGGATTACCTTCCCGAACTTCGATAAGACGTTCAACCCAGCGCTGCAGACCAACCTGATCTTTCCCGTTCCCTGCGAATTCATCAGCGCAAAACTTCCTCGTTGCGCCGTGATTCGCCCCACGAATCCACAAGGAATTGCCAAAGGAGTGGTCAGTTTTCTCACTGACATGGGGTTGTTTATCGGCCAGCCTCCAGCATTTTTTAACCAGCTCATGACGCTGGCCAATCAAGCGGACTCTGCTCAACGCGGGTTTTAGGCGTTTGCGCCATCGTGTGGAAGCCTTCGGGGGAGGGCCTGTTCACGCAGTTCGCAGCAGGGGGCGCCGTTCTGCACTGTCAGGTCGCGGCGCCTGCTTACCAAACTCGCTTCATTTTTTAGATCTGGAGGAACACAAATGTTTGAAGGCTTATTTCAACCCATTCACTTGATGATCATCGCCGGAATCGCTTTGCTCGTCTTCGGCCCGAAGAAACTGCCAGAGCTTGGGAAAGGAATGGGAGAGGGCATACGCGGCTTCAAGGCCGCCATGCAAGGAAAAGAGGAATCCCCAGAGCTGGATATCTCGCCTTCGAAAACTCCCGAGGAAAAAGCGTAAGTTTTCTGGAGATTTTATTTCCAGGCCTTCTGGCTTGGTTATTTTCGGACCCAGGAAACTTGCCGAGCTTGGCGAGCAAGCAGGGAAAACGGTTCGACGGAAAGAAATCAGCGGTGAATTTCAATCGCAGTTGGCCACGGAAATCTCTCGCAAAGCCTAATGATCGGACGCTGGAATGTCTGGAATCAAGACCCGCAATCCCTAGCCTTCTTGCCGTTTGACTTGCCCGTCGATTTCGTTTTAATCTGCAATTACACCGGAAAGGAGGTGGTCGAATGACAAGTTCTGATAGTAGTGGTAAATGTTGTGGGAGTCTAAGACCAGGTGAGGTGGCTGAGACTTAGGGCTGGTTGCTCTAAGCGGGGCTCTTGGGCGCGGATTTTGATTAGCATGCGCCAGGAGCTACAGCCCGCACACTAACCGGTGAGTAGGGATGAAGTTCCGCGTTGGTCGCGTCGGGACTTCGATGAGGAGCCTAAGCTCCTGATCTTGAGTCCCAGACCCGGGAGTTGCCGTGAGAGGCCACGTAGAGTGACCACCTCTTGGTCAATCCCAAACAGTCCACCGGACGGCCTGCAGGTTTAAAACAACCTGCAGGCCGTTTGTTTTAGTTGGTGCAGAAGCCGTGGGCTAGGCTAAGGATGAAGACGGGGGAACTGCAGAAGTAGTTTTTCAAGAAAAGCTTTGACAACCGCGGCGTTAGCAGAGCGCCATCACTTCGAATTGGGGACTAGCGAATAACGGTCTCTGAACCCCGGACTGCTCCGGTCGATACAGGACACCAAGCGGGCACATGCTGCATTGCTCGAATCTGTCTCCTTCAATGTGCACCGATCGCTGAACCAGTTTGTGCGGAGTGGAATGCAAGGCGGCATACGAACCTGATGCCGGTACAAGGTCACCGCTTCTGTATGTATTGAGGAATGCCATACTTCAGACCGCTTTCAGACTGCCGCCGATCTGGAGTTGATTTTCAGCGATCGAGTGGCAACCTGCAATACGGGTTTCGCCCGAAGATGGAGTGCGTTTTGGCTCTAGGCGCGCGACTGAGGGTACTGTAGGGCGGGTTCTCAGTTTCGCGATCGACTAGCGGAACTGGTAGCCGGGCTTCAGTTCGCAACGAAAGTTTTTGGATTGATCCCGGTCGGTCACCATATGGCAATCCGCCCACCGCAAGAACAGCCCGGGCCCCAAGGGGAAAACAATCGGCTCCCCCTGTACCTCAGCTTCAATGCTCGGTCCTTCAGCCGAAGCTGGCAAGCTGAAGTTCAATGCCCGTCCGAAAATGACCGGGTAGGTCTCGCGCACCATGTCGCTGGTCATGGGATGAACTACTTCGGCCTCGAGCAGGAATGTAACGGTGTCAGACCAATTGAGGACCGAAACGTTGAAACGCCGCCGATCTTGCGAGAAGTTTTCCACTTCGATTTTTGTGAAGGGACACGGTCCGGCAATGCAGGAAACTCTGGCATTACGAAATTCATTTCCCTCTCCGGCATCCAGCGACAAGGAGCCAATGGTTGCTTTCCATTTGCCGCCTGGCGCGCACGGAGGTTGATTGTTGCATGGCGTATTTGCCGTGTTGACGATCTGAAAAGTCTTTACCGCGCTGCCCACGTCCGCATCCGTCGTAGCTTTAACGGAATACCG
>JBAVUV010000565.1:0-1724 GCA_049696955.1 Candidatus Sulfotelmatobacter sp.
GGGTATCGCGTCCGGCATGCCGCTGGGCATCACCATGACACGCGCTGAAATCATGGACTGGGTGCCGGGTTCGCATGCATCGACTTTTGGTGGCAATCCTGTGTGCGTGGCGGCTGCGTTAGCCACACTTGACGTAATTGAAAACGAGAAGTTGCTGGATCATTCAGCCGAGGTGGGTGCACACATGATGAAGCGCATGTCCAGCTGGCCTTCGAAGCTAAAGTTAGTCGGTGATGTGCGCGGCCGCGGGCTGATGATCGGCGTCGACATTGTGAAGGACAAGACGACGAAGGAGTACGGCGCCGCGGAGCGTGACTTGATTGTCGAAAAGGCATTCGAACATGGCGTGCTCTTCCTGGGTTGTGGTCCAAGCACAATCCGGATATGTCCGCCGCTGGTGGTCACGAAAGAAGAGGCGGATGTTGCCCTCGATGTCTTGGAGGAGTGTATTCAGGAAGTCGGAAAGCAGCACGTCGGTGAGTAGCTCGATGCTTTCAATGTCAGCAGAGCGTTCGTCTTGCGGGGCCATCCTCTGAAGAAAATTGTTTCAGGGTATGGCCGGGTTGAAATGTTTGTCGAACAGGTTAAGGTCTTGCTGGCCGAGCGGAATTTGGCAGATGCAGCTGACAATTGATGTATCTTGCCGTGATATAGTGCAGGCAATCGGCGGCCGGTGGGGTGGTTAAGTTCTTGCTGGGCGGCGATTGGAATTGCTGCCAGCGGCTTAGGGCCGCCATTCAAAAGGAGAAAAACCGGCCATGAGAAAAGTATTATTGCTATGTCTTGCGATATGTTTCGTGTTTGCCTTGACGGCGATGGCATTCGATAGCATGGGAAAGAGCACAACCGTCAATGGGTGGGTGAGCGACGATCAGTGCGGCGCCAAGGGCGCCAACGATAAGGCTGAGGCCTGCACCAAGAAATGTCTGGCCAAAGGCGCGAAGATGGTAATCGTCACCGACAAAGATCAGAAGGTTTTGATGGTGGACAATCCGGATGCGCTCCAGGCGCATGTGGGACATCACGTTGCCGTGAGCGGAGAGGTGAAGGGCGACAACATTCACGTAGATAGCGCAAAGATGCTCTGAGTAGAATTTGGATTGAGAGGGCGGCGACGGCCGCCCTTTTCTTATTGGCAGGTATCCCGTCCTAGTCGAAGCCGGCGGCGAGACGGCGCCGGGACAGCCGGCGGGGAAGCCGGCGCTACTAGCGCGCTACGTCTTCGAGCGGCGAACTGGCGGTGGCATAAGGTTTCTTCGGCATGCGGCCTGCAAGATAAGCTTGGCGTCCGGCTATAACTCCATGGCGCATAGCTTCAGCCATCAGTACGGGATCTTGCGCATTGGCGATGCCAGTGTTCATGAGAACGGCGTCGGCTCCGAGTTCCATGGCGATGGCGGCGTCGGATGCGGTGCCTACTCCAGCATCCACTATCAGCGGAACCGCGGTGATCATCTCGCGCAGGATGCGGATATGCGCCTGGTTTTGAATGCCCATGCCGCTGCCGATGGGAGCGCCGAGCGGCATTACTGCAGCCGCACCGGCATCGATCAAACGCTTGGCGAAAACGATGTCGTCAGAGGTGTAGGGCAGAACCGTGAAGCCTTCGCTCACCAGAACTCGCGTGGCTTCGAGCGTGGCTTGAACATCTGGATAAAGCGTGGCCTGATCGCCGATCACTTCGAGTTTCACCCAGTCTGAGAGCCCGACTTCGCGGCCCAGGC
>JBAVUV010000566.1:0-4279 GCA_049696955.1 Candidatus Sulfotelmatobacter sp.
TGTTCTCAATGCTTCTACATATTCCGTTTTTCTAAGCTCCAACGGAAACGTCGCGCCCGAGCTTTTCAAATGCATTGCGCCTCTAAAATCGGTGGGCAAGGTGGCTGGGGTGATCGCTCTGGGCAGACGGCCTGGCGACGCGCCGTATCTTGAGGCGGAACTGGATGCCACCAATTTGCTTTGCAGTTACATCGGGCTTGCCGTACATAACCACGCGCTGACACAAACTCTGGCCCAACGGGTTACTGAGAACCTGCGCCTGATGGCTTCCTTGCACGGCTTTTATGACAGCGCTCTGGAGGCCTTCGCTACAGCCATTGACGTGAAGCACGTTAACATTCACGGCCACTCTTTGCGCGTGGGCCGCTACGCCGCTGCAATCGGCGAGGCCATGGGCGTGGATGCGGGTGAGGTGGCTGCGCTGCGCAGCGCGGGATATTTGCACGATATCGGCAAGGTGGCCGTCGACCGTCGCTTGTTCAGTAAGGCGAGTGCATTGAACCCGGAAGAGTTCCGCGAGATGGCGGATCATACTGTGGTCGGTCATCAGATTGTCAGCAGCGTCGAATTTCCCTGGCCGAAGATTCATGAGTCCGTGCGCTGGCATCACGAGCGCAGCGACGGATCGGGATATCCCGATGCGTTAGCCGGTGACGACTTGCCCATGCCCGTGCGGATTATGGCGCTCGCCGATACCTTCGATGCCATGACCAGCGCTCGTCCCTATCGCGAACCGCTGTCGCTGGGCGGCGCACTCAGCGATCTGGTGCGCATGGCTCCGCAAAAATACGATCCCAACGTGGTGCAGGCGCTTTTGATTCAAGTGCGCCGCGACGCGGTCGGGAGCAATCGAACCCCGCTTCTGGCGGATCATATGGCGGTGAACATCTCTCCAACTGACGTCGATCAATTGGCCGCAACCCTGCAGCACAAGGCCTCGCGCGGCAAGATGTATTTGACGTAATTCGGCCATCAGGGCCAATCTGCCGAATACTTCGGTAACTCTCAGAACAGAAACTTTTCTCTCCGGCCGGGTTGATAATGAGAAGGCCCTCGCTTTTCTCTCGTCGGAGTCCTCATGTTTGCGGCTCGCGTGAAGATCGCTGTTCTGCTGTTTTCTATCGCCCTGCCGAGTACTGTCCAGCCGCTGCTGGCTAAAAAGAAGCAGAACGCAACTCCGCCGTCCGGCGCTGGCGATCGAAAGCGTGCTCTGCATGCGCTCAACCGGCTGAGCTTTGGGCCGCGGCCGGGAGATGTGCAGCGCGTGATGGCCATCGGGGTCGAACAATGGATCGATTTGCAGCTGCATCCCGAACGAATCGACGATAGTGCTCTCAATTCCCGTCTGCAGCCGTTCCGTACTCTGCGCATGAGTACGAAGGAGCTCGCAGAAAACTTTCCTGATGGTCAGGAGATCAATCAGGTGAGGAATGGCAAAAGACCCTTGCCTTCCGACGCGGCTCTGCGCATGGTTTACCAGGTGCAGATCGCGCGGCAGCAGGAAAAGAAAGAACGGGTGCAAGAGGCGAAGAATTCCGCTCCGGTGGAATCCGATAGTGCTGGTAAGGCGGTTGCGGCTATGGAGCCCACTGTGTCGGCGGCGAAATTGGCGCCTGAGGAAGGGGATCAGGCGCGAAGACGCGAGCAAGCTCCTTATGCCGATCTTGACGTCCAGCAACTGGCGACACTTCCCGCGGATCAGCGTTTCAAGAAAATTCTCGGCATGTCGACGGATGATCAACTTGAAGTTGCCGATTCTCTTCGCCACGGAAAGGGGCAGGAGTTGCTGGAAGGGCTGTCTCCGAAAGAAAAGGAGACCCTGCTCGCGATGAATAATCCAGCGGGAGTGGTCACAGCAGAACTTGCGCAAGCGAAACTCTTGCGCGCTATTTACAGCGAATGCCAGCTTGAGGAAGTGATGACCGATTTTTGGTTTAACCACTTCAATGTGTTCATCGACAAAGGCGTCGATCGTTTGCTCGTCACCAGCTACGAGCGGAATGTGATTCGGCCGCATGCTCTGGGAAAATTCGAAGACTTGCTGGTGGCGACGGCCAAGAGCCCGGCTATGCTGTTCTATCTGGACAATTGGATGAGCGTGGGCCCTGATTCTCCGCAGGCGCTTGGGCTTCCGCCGCATTCGGGTGGCCAGTATGGAACTGCGGTGCGTTCGCGGCCCATCGCGGGTAAACGGCGAAATGGGCTCAACGAAAACTACGGGCGTGAGTTGCTCGAACTCCATACGCTCAGTGTGAACGGCGGGTATTCGCAGCGCGACGTCACAGAAACCGCTAAGGTTTTTACCGGGTGGACCATCGATAAACCGTTTCAGGGCGGCGCTTTCAAGTTCGACGCACGGATGCACGAGCCTGGACCAAAGTCCGTCCTAGGGCATCGCATCAAGCCTAAGGGAGAAGCCGAGGGACTGGAGCTGCTGCACAAGTTGGCCACCAGCCCGCGAACGGCCCACTTTGTTTCTCTGAAGCTGGCGGAGCGATTCGTTTCGGATGATCCGCCTCCGGCCCTGGTCGATCGCCTGACAAAAGCTTTTCTGAAGAAAAAAGGAGACATTCGCGATGTGCTGACCGTGCTCTTTCGTTCGCCTGAGTTTTGGAATGACGGAGCCTATCGAGCGAAGGTAAAAACGCCGCTGGAATTCGTGGCTTCGTCCGTGCGGGCGACAGATGCTGATGTGGGCGAAGCAGGTGGGTTGGTCCGCCAGCTCAACAATATGGGGATGCCGCTCTATGGAGCGCAGCCGCCTACAGGTTATTCGATGAAAGCGGAAGCGTGGGTAAGTTCGTCCGCGCTACTGACGCGCATGAATTTCGCATTGGCGCTGACCAGCGGCAGAATTAAAGATGTGAAGGTGGATGCGGTACAGCTTGCCCAGACCGATGCTGCGATGGATTCGAATCTTGCTTTGTCAACGCTTGAGCATGTTTTGCTCGACGGAGACGTGTCGAAGCAGACGCACGATTCGATTGCCGCGCAGATCGATGCAAGTAGAGCCAATGCTGCAGGGACTAAGCAAGACAACAAGGCGACAACGCGCAATCCTGCGGAGGCGACGCGTCCGCAGGATGTAAGCACAATCGCCGGCTTGCTATTGGGATCGCCGGAGTTCCAGAGAAGATAGCGGCTACCTTTTAGCCAGTAGCTTCTAGCTGGAATCTGGCGTACGCATTAAGTTTGGGTTGAGTTGCGCGGAGCGAGTAACCAGGAGCGATTTTTATGACGATTACACGCCGTGTCTTTCTTCGCAATGGCGCACTAGCTGTGGTGGGCACGGCGGCTGTGCCCAGTTTCCTGACGCGCGCTGCGATGGGTGCGGTTGAGCCCGGCGTGCGCACGAAGCGCCTGGTCGTAATTTTCCAGCGCGGCGCGGCCGATGGACTGAACATCGTGGTGCCTCATGGCGAGGCGCAACTTTATGCGATGCGGCCCAGCATTAACATTCCGCGCAACGCGGTGATCGATCTCGATGGATTCTTCGGTCTGCATCCTTCGCTTGCGCCGTTTCAGCCGCTGTGGCAGCAGCGTCACTTGGCGATTGTTCATGCCGCTGGATCGCCTGATCCCAGCCGCTCTCACTTCGATGCGCAGGATTTCATGGAAGCCGGCACTCCCGGTGTGAAGTCTACGGAAGATGGGTGGCTGAACCGCGCGTTACGCAACATGCGGCAAGCACCGCAGAAATCTGCCTTCGAGGCGATTGCCATGGGTCCGTCGATTCCTCGGATTTTGAGTGGAACGGAACCGGCCATCGCGATGAACAACATCAACGACTTCTCAGTCGGCGGCCGCAGTCGAAACGTTTCGCCAGTCGCGAGCGCGTTCGAGGCGATGTATGACCATTCCGCCGACACTGTGTTGCACGGCACGGGCGCAGAAACGTTTGACGCGGTGAAGATGCTGAAGTCCGTGGACCCGTCGAGATACAAACCCGCGCCTGGCGCGGATTATTCTAAGGGACGCTTCGGCGACAGCCTGCGCCAGCTTGCGCAGCTCGTCAAGGCGAATCTTGGCGTGCGGGTCGCGTTTGCCGATATCGGCGGCTGGGACCATCACGTGAATGAAGGCGCTACGGAAGGACAGATTGCCAACGTGCTGCGCGATTTATCGCAGTCGATTGCCGCTTTTTGGATCGATCTAGGAGATCTTGCCGAAGACACTGTGGTTGTCACGATGTCGGAATTCGGCCGCACTGCGCGCGAGAACGGCAATCGCGGAACTGACCACGGGCACGCGAATGTGATGTTCGTTCTCGGCGCTCCGG
>JBAVUV010000567.1:0-2131 GCA_049696955.1 Candidatus Sulfotelmatobacter sp.
GCATACTCCGGTGACCTTGACTGCAGCACCAACTGAACAAATCAATTCACCACTCAAAGTCAAAGTCAAAATATTTATTATGTCCTCGTCATTATTTGCATAACAAAACAATACAACAGTAAATTGGTAATTGTATATTCGAAATAACATTGTTACAGTATATTGATTATTAATACAAAAAGTTTGAGGGCCGTAGTAGGCGGCAGCCTCGCAAGGCCATTAACCTACCCCAAATAATGTAATGATTCGCTTAACTTTCTTTTAAGCATTACCGAGCTATTTGCATAAACCATCTCCTCCGGAAGATTGTTCCATGTTCGCACAGCGCGATATAGCCAAGAGAACTTGACCACATCAGACCTGGGTCGTTCCCGTATTTTCAAACGCAACGAATTTCCTCTCGTACGATGTGTAATTTGGGTAACGCTATTTTTGAAGCTGTCTGGAACAGGAATGTGATGATGAACAAACGAGTGCAACAGAGAAATGTCGTCAATAGACCGACGTTCGGAAAGTGGTCTTAAATTTAGTGTTTTAAGCCTATCTGCGTAAGATAGACTATTGTTTCTTAAAATGTACTTGGTAAACTTGCGCTGTACTCGCTCGATTTTTGCGATTTGACCAGTTGCGTGAGGGGACCACAAAAACGATGCATATTCTAGTGATGGCCTAACAAACGCAACAAACAACTTAGCAAGGAACTGAGCGTCGTGTGTGCCAAACGATTTACGAATTTGGAAGGATTTTCGAAATGCTTTCTTAACAATAAGATCAATATGGGACTTAAAACTTAGTTTACGATCGACTAAAACGCCAAGATCCCGACACTCGTTTACCTTTTGAATGACTGAGCCTTGTAGAGAAAAATCATTTGCAGCAGCATTATCGGCACCAACTCCAATTTCTAAATGACTGCATTTTTCGACTGATAGAAGCAATTGCCAATCCTCGTACCACAGGCCAATGCGATCCAAGGTTGTCGATAAAGCCGCGTTACCTTCGGGCGTTGCAGGTGCACCAAGTTTGTTATCGTCCGCGAAGAGACCAGAATTAACAGGACGAATGGACAGGGCAGGAAGCTCGGCAGTATATAGAGAAAAAAGTAGTGGACCACAAATACTGCCTTGTGGAACACCTGAACTAATTGGGCACGGGATCGAAAAGTTGTTATTAATTTTAACTTGAAAAGTACGGTTACATAGATATACTGCAAACCAGTCACACAGCGGATCCGGAATATTAAGCGCGCGCAGTTTGTATAGAAGTTTTTGATGACTAACAGTATCGAAGGCCTTTTTTACATCAAGCAAAATTAGATTATACTTTGTTTTTCGGTTAAAAGACTCAAAAATAGGCAAATACGAACTTACTAACTGAGTGGCAGTAGAATATTTTTTACGAAAACCGTGCTGCTCCGGCGGGATAAGCGAATCAACAGAAATAGAATGAAGAAACCTGAGCATTACCCGTTCAAAAAACTTAAAAGCTTCGCAAAGTAAGCTAATAGGGCGATAATTAGAAATTTCTGAAGGGTTTCCTTTTAATTTAAAAATAGGAACAACAAAGCTTTTTAACCAAATGCTAGGAATCTGACATGTAATAAGACTGACTCTGAATATTTTTGCAAGGGGTGCTGCAAGAACAGGCGCAAGTCGCTTATAAAAATATGCCGGTATACCATCCGGACCCGTACTGTGCTTATTTGGAAGCCGTATAAGTATGTCATACACAAATTCGGAGCTAATTTGGTTAGCAAAATGCAAAACTGAATGTTTAGTTTTTGGCAGAGTGCGATAGGGAGCAAAAACAGGCAACTTACCATCGTCCTGGATGAAGACGTTGGAGAAGAATTCACTGAACAGCTGAGACTTGTCTTCATCTGCAGTCACTTCACCTTCCTGGCGGCAGAGTGTCGGGATCTGATTTTTATCACCCATTTTACTACGAACTGACCCCCAAAATTTGGACGGTGAACTAGACTAGAAACCTAGATTCCTTGAACCGACGACTAGACACTGCCATGTTATGCAAGTTTCAAGAGGCCTGCAGAAGTCTTACTTTATTAGCACTAGTGGGATTTCGTCTGAACTGTATAAACGCAGATCGCTTTGACGCACATGCTCGCTTAATG